>JAFCZV010000270.1 GCA_019314155.1 Deltaproteobacteria bacterium | reverse complement strand
ATCTTCGATTTTCGATTTGACCTCTTCAGAAACGTTCTCGGGTTGATACTCCGCAAAGATCTTTTTTGCATTTTCATTCAGCGTTGCCAGGAGGTCTTTGCTGCCATTCTCTTCCCAGGCCTCAAAGTTATTTCTGTCAAAAAACCGGGGGAAATAAAAAGACTTCTTGAAATTTTCCCTGGTATGGTCTTCCATCAGGAAGTTGCCCCCCGGCCCGACACTGTCCATCACCTGCAAGGGAACGGTCTCATCATTAAAGCTCAACGGCTTGAGCATGTGCTTGATGATGCCAATAATTTCATCGGAAAAAAGGACGGACTCAAAAGAGGAGGTTGACCCAAACTCCAGATACCCACAGTCATGAATGATATTGCATCCGTTCAGCGTGGCGTTGTAAATCGACATGGCAAACTCAAAACCGGCCTGGGCATCCAGGACCTTGGAATCCGTGGATCCCGCGATGCAGAAAAAAGGCAGCCCGTAAAAGTGCGCCATGTCCGCAAGACCCGCATTCAGGATGTTCAGCTCAGGACAGCCGTAACTGAAGATACTGGTGCGCATATCCATGATGGTTGCGTCACCGCCAAAGATAAACTTGGCGCCGGCCTGTTTTTTCTGAAAAATCACAAGACCTGCCAGAGACTCCGCAACGGTCTGAACCAGGGTGCCTTCGATGGTGGCCGGAGAGGTCCCCCCCATCATGGGGCTGCCGATGTAGATAAATGGAATTCCATATTCACAGCATATCAGCCCTTTGCCCACGCCCATCTCCGTATGAACCATTGGAGATACCGGCTCGGTGTATAAAATCAACGGGGGTTTTTTCTGCAGCTTATCCACACCGCCGATGGCGGCGCCGGCCATTTCGACCATGGTCGTCATGTCGTTTCTGCCATGTCCGGTAACGATGGTCGGTTTTGCCGTATTGGTGAGCATTGCCTCATATTGATGGACAAAATTGCCGCCCGCCGGCGCGTCATTGGCGATGCCGAAAGACATGACGAAGTCTACATTCGGTAGTGCGTCACAAAATCGAGCCAGTTCGGCAACGTCCTGCTTCATGCAAAGCCTTCGCTCTCCGGATTCAAGATCGATGGTCTTGTTGCAATCCGATCCGGTACCGTAGTAGCACGCGTCTTCCTTCAGCACCATGGCTGGTTCACCGTTACGATCAAAAACCTCAATCTCTCCGGGAGCGGCTTCGATGGCTTCCATCACCAACTTACGAGAGATTTTCACCCGTTCCGGATTGCCGACATCACACCCGGCCTGTCCCAGGATCTCCAAAGCCTCTTTACAGCTCACACTGCAACCGACTTCCTCCATCAGTCTGAGGGCATACTCGTTAACCTGATTGATCTGCTCTTTCGATAAAATCCTATTTTTCGACCCCTGACGTTGATAACTATCCATTTAATTTTATCTTCCCCTCCTTCATGAAGTGATAAATGTTTCCGTGTACGATATACCGCCGATCCTTTTTAGATCATTTCTGAATAGAATATCATTCAGGGAATTCATGGAATCGACCATAATCTCAAAAAAAAGGTCAAAACGCCCGGTGGCATTCCATGCGCTTGTAACCCCTGGAATTTTCTCAATATCTTTAATCTTTTTTTCATGATCTCGTTCTTTGAGATTCACCCCTACAATTGCAGAAATTCGATTGGGAAGCGCAAAGGGGTTGACCCTAGCCTCTAATTTCAAAACCCCCCGGTTGATCAGGCGCGTCACCCGGTTTTTGATAGTACCTTCAGAGACGTTAAGCTTTCCGGCAATCTCCTTATAAGGTCTGCGGGCGTCCTCCTGAAGTTCAAGGATAATTTTTCTGTCCAGAGCATCGATGTCTTTTATTGCTTCTGTCATCCGCCCCTCTTTTCGAACTTAAAGAAATTTGTCGATGTTATTTCAGCCTAACCATAACCACGTTTTTTAGCGAATAGTAAGTACGTGTTCAGGGGGGGTGCTTCCCCGTGTAACGATACCTGCCCGCTCGTGCCCCAGGCCGCCTCGCCTTGCCCGTCCGCCATGGGCGTCGCCTCAGGCGAATGCCGGGTGGGCTTGGCTGGCGGGCGAGCTTGCATGGCAGGCGGGTTGGCGGAGTGGCTTCGTCATTTCAATGACCAGACACGTAGACGCAAAAGTGAAGCGGGGGAGCGCACCCCCTGAACACGTGCAATAGTAATTTTGCCAAGCATGTATCATGCCCTTTTAGATGTGTCAATTAATAAATTCCACAAAATTATTATAAAATGGGAAATTTATAGGAAAATCTATGATAAATAGAAATATGTGTCAATTAATAAATTCCACAAAATTATTATAAAATGGGAAATTTATAGGAAAATCTATGATAAATAGAAATTTAATGTAAAATATTATTGACAACATAAATATTTGGCCGTAATGATGCCACAACATCATCACAATATAAAATTAGCCGCCGGTAATAAATAAAAGGAGGGAAAAATGGCAGAGGAATATCAGGAAATTTCCGAGGCATTAATTGCCGGAGATATCGAAAATGTCAAAGCATTGACCCAGAAAGCACTTGATGCAGGCAGCGCTCCCGGGGAAATCCTCGGGAAAGGACTTCTTCCCGGAATGGATGTTGTCGGTCAAAGATTCAAAGTGGGTGATATGTTTATCCCCGAGGTGCTCGGGTCAGCCAAGTGCATGCTCGACGCCATGGATTTGTTGAGGCCCTTGCTGTCACAAAGCGAGCAGGACGGCATCGGCACGGTTGTCATCGGTACCGTCCAGGGCGATGTTCATGATATCGGCAAAAATCTGGTGTGTATGATGCTGGAAGGGTCTGGATTCAAGGTCGTGGATTTGGGGATTGATGTGAAGCCTGAAACCTTTATTGAGGCTGTCAAAGAGCACCAACCGGATATCGTGGGAATGTCGGCTCTTTTGACCACGACCATGCCGAAGATGGGCGAGACGATAAAGGCCATTGAGGAAGCCGGTTTGAGGAGTCAAGTCAAGATCATGGCCGGGGGCGCTCCGGTAACCCAAAATTTTATTGATGAGATTGGGGCCGATTCTTACGGGCCCAATGCAGCGGTAGTCGTTGAAGAAGCAAGGCGGCTGCTACAGGAATAGGCTTTTGAGCGATAAACGCTCAATTGTTTTGTGTATGTCGATAAGTACTGTAAAAGCGGAAGAGTATGAACACGAAATATATTGTGCTGATCCCCGATGGAATGGCAGACGATCCCTTGGCGGAACTCGGAGGGCTGACACCGCTTGAGGCGGCTGATACGCCCCATATGGACGCTCTTGCCGGAAGGGGCCTTGTGGGGCTGGTTCGTAATGTTCCTGTCGGCATGTCCCCGGGAAGTGATGTTGCCGTCATGTCGGTACTTGGTTGTGATCCGGCCAGGTACCACACCGGACGGGCTCCCCTGGAAGCCCCGGCCATCGGCGTTGATCTGGAGCCGGACCAGATAGCCTACAGGATGAACCTCGTTACAATTGCCGATGGTCAAATGGCCGATTTCGCCGCCGGACATATATCCAGCGATGAGGCTGCCGTCCTGGTTGAAGACCTGCAAAGTGCGATAGGCTCTGACGAATTCAGGTTTTACTCCGGAGTATCATACCGTCATCTCATGGTAACCACCGACAGAGACCTTCTGGAAATGACGTGCACGCCGCCCCATGACATCATCGGACAATCTATTAAAAAATATCTTCCCAGCGGGGAAAGAGCAGATAGGTTGCTTGACTTGATGGACCGGTCGGACAAGATTCTCAAGGACCATGAGATTAACGTTCGGCGAAAGGAGGCAGGCAAAAAACCCGCCAATAGAATATGGCTCTGGGGACAGGGGATCCGGCCCCAAATGCCTCTTTTTAAAGATGTGTTTGGAATGAGAGGCGCCATCATCAGTGCAGTACCGCTTTTGCAAAGCCTGGCTATATTTCTCGGGTTAGATCTCGTTGATGTCGATGGCATCACGGGATACCTCGACACCAATTACAGGGGCAAGGGCCGGGCCGCTCTCGAGGCGCTCGAAAAGCATGATTTTGTCTGCATACATGTGGAAGCCCCTGATGAGGCGGGCCACAGTGGCGATTGGAAAGCTAAAATAGAGGCTATCGAACGAATTGACCGGGAAGTGCTAGGGACCATTCTCAAGGGCCTCGATCACTACGATAAGTGGAGGATTTTGGTTCTACCTGATCATCCCACCCCCGTCACCTTACGCACGCACACCAGTGAGCCTGTGCCGTTCCTGATGTGCGGCAACGGAATCGATCCGGTCGGCATATATGAGATGGGGGAATCCAACGCCCGTGCCTCCGGTATTTTTATAGATCAAGGCCATCGATTGATTGAGATTCTGCTTGAAAAGCGATCGATTGATATTAAATCCGGATATAAAACTGAATCGTAATATATCTCAACAGCCCTTTCGAATGTGGCGCAGGTTAAATCTTTTGGTATAGGTCGCTTCAAACCACTGCATGCTTCTGCCGACACACAAAGTAAAATTGAGGCATTCGATATTAATGGCCGATTTATCGGATTATTGCCTTACTGGAAAGCCACCCATTTATTAAGTGCATCTAAATAGACAAACGTTTCCGTAAACGTGATGGCATCCATTTGAGAGAGATCTGAAGCAAGAAAGTTTTTTAACGCTTCCCTTGAATCGAAAAAGACTTCCACAAATAGATCATACCTTCCTGTGGCATTGCAAACCGATTTGACGCCGCTCATATTTGAAATTTTTTGCATAAGCTCCGCATGAGATCTTTTGGCGATATTGATCCCTATTAGCGCTGTGATGCTGTTTTCAAAATAAAATGGATCAATGGAAGCGGTAATCCGGAGAAAATTACTCTTAATCATTTTTTCGGTTCGGAGGCGAATGGTTCCATCGGAAACTTTTAATTTCTTGGCAATATCCTTGTAAGGTATCCGTCCATTGTGTTGGAGTTCAATAATTATTTTTTTGTCGAGAGCGTCCAATTTAAATTTTTTGGGGTTCATTGGGATTTTCCTCAAAGGTTTTTTTCTATTATACGTTTGAAGCGGAGAGTGTCAATAAAATTATGCCAAGATATTTCGAATATCGTAAAATTCTATAAAAAAATACATTGACACGTTTAAAAATATGAATTATTTTAAGTTTATCGTATTTTTTGATCTATGATTAGAGCAAAACCTTTTATCGGCATCAGTACAGTTTTTACAGAACTGAACAGCTATATATCTACCCGAAAAGTTATCCGATCTTACACGACCGGTTAAATTGCTTCCAATTCAATACGTTTGAGCGTATTCGAAGAGCTAACACAAAAGAACATCTCCACCTGAACATGCTGTGAGGAAGATTACGGATGGATGCTACTCAGGGACCGGGATATGAACGCCGATTATTATCCAAAAAACAGGGTGAATCGGACCTGATTTTGTGATGCTCTTCAGAATATCGACTTCATCATGTCATTTGGTATTGCCACCGATTCTCCCGAAGGGTACAGCTTTATACATCAATACGAAGCTATACTCTTGAACACCTGGAAGCCCATAATTTAGTCAAGCAAAATAAAGCCCACCGTGTGTGCCATGTCCTCGCTTCTTACCACCAAGATGCCAAGCATGAAGAAGACGGTGGATCTTGTGAAAAAGGAGGTGATGCAAATCTAAACGGTTCCTTTAATTTTAAATGTTTTAAAGAAAAGGAGAAGAGTTGAATGAACATAATAAAAAAACGTCAAGAAAATTCCGTAATAAACGTTGTTTTTACCGTGTGCATGGTTTTTGTTCTATCTTTGCTAATCAGTTCTCTGGCGACAGCAGCCCAGTGGCCTACGGTTGAAAATCCCAAAGGCATAAAGACAGCGTTTCCCCAGCAACTCGAGCTGGAAGACTATGAAAAACAGATTGATAAAAAACTGGCATTCAAAGAGAATCCGATGTTTGCCGAAAAAGTAAAAAAAGGCGAACTGCCGGCGGTGGAGAAACGGCTGCCGGAAGAACCGCTGGTGGTGATGCCCTATGATGAAATCGGCAAATACGGCGGCAAACTCCGGGGAATTGCCATCTCTTAC
>JAFCZV010000269.1 GCA_019314155.1 Deltaproteobacteria bacterium | reverse complement strand
CCCATTGTTTATATGCTTAACTCCATAACCACTTTTATTATCATGGGAGTGATAGCCGGTGTTATGGCCAGACTCCCAGGTGTACGTCTATTATCCTATCTTCTTGTGTTTTGCGGTACATCGGTAGCGGGGCTCCGCTTTTTAATTCCTTTCGGTTTTGATCTCCTCTATCCATTACTGTTTATGTTAAAGTCCCAGTATGAAATCTTGCTTGGGCTCTTATTCTGGAATCTCGCCAATGATCTTTTTAATACTAGACAGTCAAAACGACTGTTTCCGTTAATCACGGCAGGCGGAGTTCTCGGTGACATCATAGGAAGCTTCGGAACCCCAATAATGGCAAGAATAATATCTATGGACAATTTGTTGCTGATCTATCTGGGGATTACAATGCTGGGCGCTATAACCGTCAAAGGTTTAGGGTCTCGTTTCCCTACGATCCTTCTCTCTGACAAAAGAACCATAACGGCCAAGAAAAGCAAATCACGGACGGGTATCATTGAGGAAATCAAAAAAATAATTCCGCTTATTAAGGAGTCCACGCTGGTAAAGATCCTCATTTTGTTAACTTTTTTGCCCAATGTAATTGTTCCTATAATGAATTACCAATTTAATTTTGCCGTTAACGAACAGTTCGCCACTGAAAGCGGGATGATTGCTTTTTTCAGCTATTTCCGTGGCTTTATGAACGTCATCAGCCTCTTTTTACTCCTGTTTGTTAGTCGAGCATATGGACGTTTGGGCCTGCCCGTGGTTCTCATGTTTCATCCATTCAATTACATACTGGCATTATTGGCCTTTTTACTCCGTTTTGATATTTTTTCGGCTATGTATGCAAGAATGTCCACCAATATCTTGAGGACAACTTTCAATAAGCCTGCCACAGCCGTGTTAATGGGACTTTTTCCCGAATCTCACCGTGCCGTAATGAGGGCTTTTTTAAGGGGAACGGTTGTACGGATCGGCCTTTTGATAAGCTCAGGCATCATTTTGATTTCTGAAAGTTTCTTCCATCCTAGATACCTTTCCCTTGTGGCGATTCCAGTAGTATTCGCATGGATTATTACTGCCTTTTCCCTTAAAAGGTCTTACTCGAAGATCTTGCTAAACCTGATATCCACGGATATGCTTGATTTAAAGGCTCTGGAGGAGGCAGACATGGAACAACTTTTCAGCGGGGGGAAAATAGAGTCACAGCTGGTTCAGGCGTTTCTCGACGCCCGCGGGAATCGTTCCCTTTGGTATGCCCGACTGCTTAAATCCCTGGGAATAAAAAATCTAGATCAACACCTTTTGACAGCGCTGAGATATCAGAAGGGTACCGCCAGGGCAGATCTTTTAGAATTTCTGTCTCCCCAGGCTGGGAAAGAAGCCGCTGATATGTTGGTGGGTCTGGCAGCATCTGAAAAAAATCCGGATATTATCGCAGCCGCTGTTAAAGCTGTAAACCGGCTCGACATTGAATCTTCTGCCGTATTCGATTATGAACCCTTTCTCAACAGTAAACATCCTGAAATTAAAGCCCATGCACTGATAGGACTCTATCACCGAACACCCGAAAAATACGGTTCGACCATCGCTTCCTGGCTCCATTCAGAGGATTTGGCCCAGAGGAAGGCAGGCATTATCGCTGCCGGCGGATCAGAGAATATTTCTTTTTCCGATAGTCTTAAAGAAATGTTGGCCTCCAAAGAAAATGAGCAGATTTTGCCTTTTATTTTGAATGGGCTTTATGAACTAGGGACAACAGAACTTAATGAACTGGCTCTACCATACCTTTCATATAATACGGATAGGGTTCGTCAGGCAGCACTGGCGGTCATTGAGATCTCTAGCGATGAGCTTTTAAGAAAAACCATTTTTATGATGGGCGATTCCGAGGAAGATATCTGCGAACTTGCCAAAAAAAAGATTGAAATAGCCCCACATCAAAATACTCAACTGCTGGTTGAATCGCTGGCCATCCCCAACCGTAAGGTGAGAAAGAGCATATTTGATTTGCTGGAATCTTTGAATATTAAAGATCTGGATATTTTCCGGTTCGCCCAAAATCAGATCCAGGACAGTTATCAATACCTGTCGGATGCCGTAAGTCTTGAAGCCTTTCCTGAAAACGATTCGCGGAACCTTCTCATCGAACATCTGAACCAAAAAATGCTGCTCAGGATCGAAAACGTTCTTCATGTTCTGGCCCTTCAGGACACCTCGGGAGAAATGAAAGTTATATACAGGGGAATATTCTCTTCGGATTCCCGTAAACGTGCAAACGCCATGGAAGCCCTTGAAAATAATATGGACAGACGCCTGCTTAAAGAAATGATTCCTTTGATGGAAAGTTCTTCTCCCCAGGAAAGCCTTAACATCGGAAAAAAGAACTTTGATCTCATGGGCTTAGATTCCGGAGAAAAAATATTTATTTCTCACCTGATTGCCTATAAGGATTGGGTCACCGTGGCACTGACCCTGGATTTGATACGAAACCATGAACCCGAACAGTTCGATTCCCATATCATATCTGAATTTATCACATCTGAAAATAAATACATCCGGTGGACAGCACGAAAAATTATCGATCAAGAATTAGAAAAAGGAGAACCGCATGACGGATGACGCCACGATTTCTGAAAAAATCATGCTTTTGAAGGGGATTGAATTGTTTGAAAGTCTGTCTGTTGGCGAACTTGCCGCCATCGCATCCGTAGTTGAGGAGATCGATTACCCGGTTAGTGAAATTATTATCAAAGAAGGTAGCGCCGGAGACACTTTGTACCTGATGATTGAAGGCGAGGTGTCGGTGATTAAAGACTTGGGAGAAATCAATGAGGTTGAAATCGATCGAATGACAGACGGCGAATACTTTGGAGAGATGGCCCTCTTTGAAGATATGGTACGATCGGTGAGCATCCGAACGGAAAAACCGTCCGCTTTTATGGTGCTGTATAAACAGGAATTCAAAGAAATCGTCCGGGAGTATCCTCAGATCGCTCTGGAGATCTGCAAGGTTTTAAGTGGTCGCATTCGCAAACTTCACCAAAAAATAGAAGCTCGAGCTTTTTGTAAAGAAGATGCTTCATGAAATACAAAGAAATATCGTTAAGCACCTAACCCGGACAAGCCCCGCAAACGGGACAGGCCCCGCAAACGGGACAGGCCGGTTATAGCGAAGCGGAAATCCCGATTTATCGGGGAACCAAAAATATTTGCCACAAAGACACTGAAACCCGCCCGCCTCGCCTAAGGCGAAGCGGGCGGGCCTTGGTGCCTTAGTGGCAGAATGGAAAAAGTTTTGTCAAAAAACGCACAAAATTAAATTTTAAGTAAAAAGGTGGAGAAGATGAAAATAGCCTTTATGATGGACAGATTGGAATCCATCGAACCGATATGGGAAACCACCAGTTACCTGATGTACGAGTGCAATCAGCGGGGGCATACGGTTTATTTCTTAGAGCCTCATGATATTTATATCCGCGGGGGCGAGGTTGTCGCCAGGATGCGAAATATCACCGTCGCACCGGATCTTTCCATGAAAAAATACTGGCGATCCACAATAAACTGTCTGAAAAAGGATGAACTCATATTTGAAACCGTGACCGAACTCGATGTGTTGTTCTTGAGAAAAAATCCTCCCCTCAATTACCAGGCCATTGAATTCCTTTCACCCATCAATGACCACGTCTTTATGATCAATGCCACCAGCGGACAGATTATCGGCAACAGCAAATTATATACCCTGAATTTTCCGGACATCATTCCGATGACACATGTATCCAGAGATCCAAATAGACTA
>JAFCZV010000268.1 GCA_019314155.1 Deltaproteobacteria bacterium | reverse complement strand
GGTTGAAAACCCATCAAATTTGTCATCTGGGTATTGGGCGGACGTTTCAGGTTGTCAAACCCCTGGCCAAAATGACGGTTTTGGAGAATGTTACTGCATCCGCCTTTTGCCGCGTCAATACCATCAAGGAAGCAAAGGATGAAGCGTTACGCGTTCTGGAATTCTGCAATCTTGCGGACCAGAACGATAAACCGGCCAAGAGTCTGCCCATCGCCGGCAGAAAACGCCTTGAAATTTCACGGGCGCTGGCGACAAAACCGAAACTTTTGCTTTTGGACGAAACCGCTGCCGGCTTAAATCCGAGTGAACTTAACGAGGCCATTGATCTGATTAAAAAAATCAGGGAAAATGGGATCAGTATCCTGATTGTCGAACATATCATGAAGGTCATCATGACCATATCGGATCGAATTCACGCCATTAACTTCGGCCAAACCATTGCAGAAGGAATCCCCCGGGAGGTTGCCAACAACCAGGCGGTGATTGAGGCCTATTTGGGAGAACAGCATGCTCAGGGTTAATGGAATCAACGTCTTTTACGGAGATCTACAGGTTCTCCGGGATGTCACCTTTGAGGTCAAAGAGAAAGAAATCCTGGTTTTGGTGGGTGCCAACGGATCCGGGAAAAGCACAACACTCAAGACCATCTCCTCACTGTTAACACCGGTATCCGGCACTATCGAATTCGATGGTATTCGCCTGGACCACTTGCCTCCAAACAAGATCATTGAACAGGGAATTGTTCACGTTCCTGAAGGAAGGCGTCTCTTTCCGGAGATGAGCGTCCAAGAGAATCTGATTATGGGTTCCCTGTATGGCGAGGCAAAGGCAAAACGAAATGGCACCATGGACTATGTGTATTCCCTGTTCCCAAGGCTCAAAGAAAGAAGAAAGCAAATGGCCGGCACCCTTTCCGGAGGCGAACAACAGATGTTGGCAGTGGGTCGTGGATTGATGTCGCGTCCGAAATTGATGATGTTTGACGAGCCGTCCCTGGGCCTGGCACCCATTCTGGTACAAGACATCTTTGATTTGATAAAAAAGATCAATCAGGAAGGCGTAACCATCCTGTTGGTAGAGCAGAATGTCACACAGACACTGGCCATGTGCGACCGAGCCTATGTCCTTGAAAACGGTAGAAACGTTCTTGAAGGCACCGGAAAAGAACTGATGGCCAACGATCATGTGAGAGAGGTTTATCTGGGGATATAAGATTGACGGCGTCGTAAAAAGTCCCATCTATAGTTGAATTCATGACTTTTTACGAGATCATATGGAAACCATGATCGGCTTAATCATGCGTAGTGTTGAAAATTATAAATCATTTTCTTTAAAGCCTCTGTCCCACCTTCAAGAAAAGTATTGTGCGTTTCTAAATTAATAGGATTTGAGGGGTTGTAAGTTGACGGCTTGTCTACCTTTAGGGGTTTCTTTTAATTCAAAAGATACGGGGTCACCCTTTTGTAAACCGAAATGCCCAAAATCCTTGATGCCCGATTTATGAACAAAAATGTCCCCATGTTCTTCAGTGTGTATAAAACCATAGCCTTTTTTTTCACTGTACGATTTGACATAACCTTCCATCTAAAGTTTTTCCTTTCCTTATATCTTGTGCAAATGCTCAGGAGGTCACTTTGAAGGAAGGCCAAAAAAGATAGGCTCTTTAGACAGGCCCCAAAATAAATACCGAAAAGATACACAAGTAGTGAAGGGTAGAATTAATCGAATCTTTTATTAATCCATTTGTAATAATAAGTCAATAGTTTGATCTGAAAATAATCCTTCTGCTTTTTTACTAAACATAATTTGAGATATTCGCTTTATCTGCTTTCAAAATACGAAATTATATCAAACAGATATCAAATCGACGTCGTCAAAAAACAGCTCCACCGAATCATCTTCGGATGAATTGTATAACACCATGACTGATTCGGCGATTTTGTTGGCATATGGTTCGATGGGAAATATATTGTGGGTCCGAAGGATTGCAACCAAGGCGTTCATTCCTTTGGAGATGGAACTCACGATAATCTCACTTTCATAGGTTTCTTCGCAAAGAAATGAAAAATTTCCCTTTTGCAACATTGAAGACGCCACTTTTTTCATATTTTTGTCGATGATTGCATATTCCCTGATTTTGAGTTTATTTTTGGCATCGTCTCGAGAAATCACATATTTTTGACGCATATATTTTCTCCTTTTCATCCAGCTTCTATACTTATAGATTCTCTCCTTCATTCTGGGACTGATTTGGATTCTCTTCTGAATTTATAGTGTTTTTATCCAGTTTGCGTTGTCTCTTTAGTTCTTTCTTTTTCTTCCTTGCTAATTCTTTTTGACGTTTATTAAATTGATAATTTGATCTTGCCAATTTGTTGCCTCCTTGCCTGTTATTTTGATAATGACAACAAGAAAAAGACCTATGAGCGGACTTTTTTGAGGTTCAAGGTCTGACTATAGCGAATTGTGAAGGACAAATTCAAACCAAACAAAAGGGCATCCCCTCAATATTAGAAGGAATGCCCTTTATACTCAGAACATAAGGTTAAATCAAAGTAACATTTGTTGCAGCAGGACCTTTTGGACCCTGCTCTATGTCAAAGGTTACGCGGTCACCTTCATCAAGAGTTTTGAAACCGGTTGCATTGATTCCTGAATGATGAACAAATACATCTGGACCATCTTCCTGCTCGATGAATCCATAGCCCTTGCTGCTATTAAACCATTTTACGATTCCATTCGTCATAATAACACCCTCCTTTCAAAAAAATTCTCATAGCTCCAAACTGCAGGCTGCCACTTTGACAAATGGATATTTCCTTCAGAAAGAAACCGTCCCGCAGATTAAACGGGACTTAATTGATTAAAAATATAATAATCTTTATTTAGAAAGAAAGCAAGCTAATTATATGTTATTTTTAGAAAATTAGAAAAAACGCATTTAAACGTGCAAAAACGAAATGTTACGCGAACAATGTCAGAGACGGCTCTGTGTGGCAACGTTTGTGGTTTCATGATACTTGCATGATTCAGGTGTTATTCGGATGCAACATAGAGTTCGCGCTGCTCTCCCACCCAAATTATTAAATGTGCAAACGTGATTTGCGGATAGATCCATTTGTTGTAAAAAACAAATTCTTCATCAGAGTGGGCCAATGCTTGAAACACGGAATAACCCCTCTCTTCCATATCAACCAATAATCGCAAACCGCGAATGACAATGTCCTCACTGGTAAAAAAGATATTTAGATTGGGAAAACGTTTGCGCATCTCGAATTGGAGGGACATTATACCATCTAGTATAATGACCCCAGCAGGTTTTATAAGGCGGGATAGCCTATGGTTGCCACTTTTATGGTCGTAGATCGGCAAGTCAATAGACTTGCCTGTATAGATGAGGGTTTTCATATGATCGATCATTCGGGGAATATCTGAAGACTTTGGATCGTAACCACTCAATTTTTGTTTATCTCGAGTTTCCCTGTCAAGAAGATAGCCATCCAAAGGGACATGAACGCCACTTAAACCTTTCTTTCCTAGATACTCGATCATCCCTTTGCAAAAAGTGGTTTTTCCAGAAGCAGCCGCACCGGATACAGCCAAAACATAATTCGTTCCGTTCGCATATTTCTCCTTTCGCAGTGTTTTTTCCGCCGATAAAAAATTTTCAAGAATATGCTGGTATATGTGGGTATGCGTTATCATTGATGTTTTGGAAATTCTTTTACTTGTCGAAATCAAAAGTCTTTTATGGAATGCTGGTAATGAGATCGGAATTGACCTATATAAATTGTTAAATTTTTTTTAAACCCTTTTTCCATTTATTCCAATATTCCAACATTCCACTGCAACTTTTCCCGGCCTGCTACACTTTATTGGCGTTGCTGAAAATTGAGGGTTCGAAACTTGAGTTATAAACGAACAGAACGCGTTCTACCGGCCCTAATTTTAATCGTTTTTCCTTGAACCTTTACCAGCAGGGGAACTTTTAGCCTGCCGGTTACGGTCAATTGTAATTTTTCTTGAGTTAATTTTACATCATACCAGATATTTTTGTGGCAGACTTTCAAGGACATCTCTTTCCAGTGATGGGGAAGATGCGGGTTGATTTCCGGAATCTTATGTGAAAAATCAATACCTGCAAAGTATCGCGTAATGACATCCAGGGTGCCGGCCATCACACCGCAGTGAATACCTTCCGGTGTCGTTCCCCCTTGGGTGTCATATATGTCGGATCTCATAGCTTCCACAAACCATTCCCACGCCGTCTCTTCTTCCGCCATATAGCTGGAAATCACTGCATGGACCACCTTGCTCAATGTCGATCCATGACTGGTGCGCTGTTCATAGTATTCGTAGTTTTTCTTT
>JAFCZV010000267.1 GCA_019314155.1 Deltaproteobacteria bacterium | reverse complement strand
GTATGAATATGGTCGAGTCCCTCTCTGGATACCATCTTACGATTGATAACCGACTGGTTGGTGATGACAATGGTGATAAACCCATTCTGTTTGAGCTGCTTTAAAGCCTCTAAACTTTTAGGAAGAAACTCAAATTCAGACCAGTGCTTTATGTAATCCGCCGAATCACGGTTAATCACGCCGTCACGGTCCAAAAAGGCGACTTTTTGCAGTATTTGTTCTCGACTCGTCAATTATCTTCCGCAATTGCAAATGCATTCTCATATCCGTTTTGGATCATGAATTCTTCATCCCTGTCTGCTTCTTCCAGGCTCGAATATCTGCCTGTTCTGACCCGATAAAAGGTATCATTCCCATCGAAATAGGTTGTGATGTGGACATTTTTGTAGGATCGAGCAAGCTTTTTCCGGAGTCTTTCAGCGTTAATCCACTCACTAAAAGCCCCGATCTGAATGGTAAAATTTCCCTGATAATAATTTGACGGCGTAAAGGATTGACCGGTGTTTTTGGATATATCCGGCCGATTGGGTTTGCCGAGTGCTATAATTTCAACGTCCGCTGTACCGGGTCCGACAACGCCGAGTTTTTTTGCTGCTGTATAAGAAAGATCGATGATCCGATCTCGGACAAAAGGCCCCCGGTCGTTAATTCTGATTTCGATTTTTCTGTTGTTTTCCAAATTGTATACGCTGACATACGTTCCGAAGGGGAGGGTTTTGTGAGCAGCTGTCATGGCATACATATTATAGGTTTCACCGTTGGCTGTCTTTTTTCCGTGAAAGTCCCTGCCGTACCAAGATGCTCGGCCGCGCTGGTTGAAACCTTTTGCATGCGCCAGCGGCTGATACCAGTTTTTCCCGATTTTATAGGGTTTCGGTTGCTCGGGAGGGGTCGGCGGAGGCTCGACTGTCGCACATCCGTAAAAAAGAAAAATTAAAAGACCACAAAGAGCAAAACCTCTATAAATTGGAGGGGAATATCTTTTTATTAATTGAATGGACATCACTATTCTTCAAATGCAATTTTCAAAACATCCTGCATCTTTTCTACAGGGTGGAAGCGGATTTTATCTTGAATTTCTTTGGGTATGTCTTCTATATCTTTTTCGTTCCACTTTGGTATAATAATTATTTTTATGCCCGCACGATGGGCTGCCAGTACTTTTTCCTTGACGCCGCCAACCGGGAGAACCTGACCTCTTAATGTTATTTCACCGGTCATGGCAAGATCTTTGTTGATGGTTTTGTGGGTCAGTAACGAGGTCAGTGCTGTTAGCATGGTGACACCGGCTGAAGGACCGTCTTTGGGAATAGCGCCTGCCGGGACGTGAATATGAATATCGTGTTTTTCGAAATAATCCTCAGGGATGCCAATGGTATCGGCATTCGATCGAATAAAACTCAATGCCGCGGTTGCGGATTCTTTCATGACATCTCCAAGCTGGCCTGTCAGGGTAAGGCCTTTACTACCCCTCATGGAGGTTGCTTCTATAAAGAGGAGTTCGCCGCCGGCCTGTGTCCAGGCAAGCCCCGTTGCCACTCCGGGAATTGAGGTTCTAGCTTTTGCTTCCGCAATCAATCGAACGGGCCCGAGGTACTTGGAAATATTTTCGACCTTGATTGAAACGGACTCGACTTTATTTTCAGCGATACTGGCAGCAACCCCACGGCAGATCGATGCAATTTCACGTTCGAGATTTCTCAAGCCGGCTTCGCGAGTATACCCCGATATAATGTGTTTAACAGCGCCTTTTGTAAAAGACAATTGTTTGCTCTTAAGGCCATGGGCTTCACGTTGGCGGGGGATAAGATAGCGATTGGCGATTCTGATTTTTTCGTCGAGTGTATAGCCGAGAAGCTTCAGGACTTCCATTCTGTCCCGCAGTGCTGGCGGAATGGTATCAAGAATGTTGGCGGTGGTTATGAACATCACTTTTGACAGGTCAAAGGGCACGTCCAGATAGTGATCTGAAAAAGAAAAGTTCTGTTCAGGATCGAGAACTTCCAGAAGCGCAGATGACGGATCACCTCGAAAATCGCTTCCAACTTTATCGATTTCGTCGAGCATAAATACGGGATTGTTCGATCCGGACCGCCGTATTCCCTGAATAATGCGGCCGGGGAGCGCGCCGACGTACGTGCGTCGATGCCCCCTTATTTCAGCCTCATCCCTTACGCCGCCGAGTGAAATTCGGAAAAACTGGCGGTTTAAAGCCCGGGCGATGGAGTGGCCCAAAGATGTTTTACCCGTACCGGGGGGACCGACAAAGCATAGAATAGGCCCCTTTGACTCCGGTTTTAACTTGCGCACCGCCAAATATTCCAGAATTCGCTTTTTGGCTTTTTCCAGCCCAAAGTGGTCTTTATCTAAAATTTTTCTGGCCTTTTTGATGTCAAGGTTGTCTTCTGTACTTTCATGCCAGGGAAGTGCGGTCAGCCAGTCCAGGTAGGTCGATGCCACGGTATATTCCGCTGAAGACGGATGCATACGGGAAAGGCGGTCCAGTTCCCGCTCAGCCTCCTTGCGGGCTTCTTCCGGAAGATTTTTTTCTTCGATTTTTGCCCGGTAATCTTCAATTTCCACAGCGGCTTCATCTTTTTCGCCCAGTTCTTCTTTAATGGCTTTGAGCTGCTCCCGAAGATAGTATTCCCGCTGCCGTTTATCCATATCCCCTTTGACCTGGGATTGAATTTTGTTTCCCAGCTCAAGGATTTCCAACTGATGGTTGACCAGTCGAGTAACTTCTTTTAACCGTTTTTTCGTGTCAAAAATTTGCAGAACGTCCTGTTTTTCTTCAAGGCTGGAGTTGATGGTGGAGGCAATCATATCTGCCAATATGCCGGGCTCTTTTATGGATCTTGCCATCACCACGATTTCCTGGGGCAACCCGGGAGAAAGTTCTGCAATTCTGGTGAACTGGTCGACCATGTTGGACATCAGGGCCTCGATCTCTTTGTCTTTTGTATCTATTTCTTTAATATGTTCGACCCTAGCTCGAAGATATGGTTTTTCTTGCACATATTCTTCGACTTTGAATCTTCCCAACCCCTGGGCCAGCAATTGCAATTTGTTATCTTCTGTTTTTGCCATTTTAAGGATCATTGCACTGGTGCCTACGGTGTTCAGATCATCCTGGGCATGAACGTTATCCTCTATGGGTTTTTTTGCTACAATCAGTCCTATGAGTCGATTCTGGGACATGGCTTCGTCTACCAGCTTAATCGATTCCGGCTGCATAACAACAAGCGGCAAAACCATTTTGGGGAAAAGCGCTGCGTCGAACAATGGAAGGATCGGAAGAACTTCCGGAATTTTTTCCGAACTGAGTTCAGGTGATGGCTGCTTTTCTGTCATGTGAACCTCCAAATCGTTTCATGCAAACGAAGTCTGATTTTATTTTACACGCTATCGCTCTGTAATTGGGACCTTGAAAGTTTTATCAAGGGAAAGCTTGGCAAGTCGAATCTGGAGAAATCCGTTGGAATATGAGGCAGAAACAACTTCCGGGTCAATGGGAGCAGGAAGATAGAGTATGCGCTCAAATTTGCCATACTGTATTTCCGCCAGGCGGTATGTTGCATTTTCTATGCGTGTTATAGGGACACGATTTCCTTGAATTCTAACGGCTTTACTGCTTATTTCCAGCTCCAGGTCCTCTTTTGTAACCCCGGCGATTTCACCCATGATAATTATTTCGTCCGGGGTTTCATAAATATCCATTTGAGGCTTCCAGGTCCGCTCAGCAATCGTAAACATGGGATTTATCGATCTAAAGAGATCCTCAACTGTTTTTTCGAAC
>JAFCZV010000022.1 GCA_019314155.1 Deltaproteobacteria bacterium | reverse complement strand
GACAAATCATGCGCGATCACACAAAACTTAGGGCATTTGGCGGGTGTCGAAACAGAGAAGGTCTTGAATGGTTTAATTCGAGCGTTGCGAGATGATTGATATACTTCAGCCTTCAACCTAAATACCTGAGTAGTTACGTTTTCCCTTCTATTATTTCAAGGGGCTGTTTAAGGAAGATGTCCGGAAGCTTGATATCCCGAAAAGAATATGCGATTTCTTATTGATAGAACCGTAAAAAGAAAAAAGTTAAACGTGAAAAGTCTATGTGTTGTGTAATATTGCCTCTTAATGTACTAAATGTAGTCGTTTTACATTTCACGTTTCACTTTTTACAACGCCGTCATTATTGAGAACCGAAGGATTTTCATAGCACACTCTAACTGTCCATGAGGGATAGCAGCCATGAAACATTTCTTGCTCGGCACGGCAAAGCATACGCTCAAGGCCTTGGGATACGGGATTGCGGGCGGGGTTGCGGTGATGATCGTTGTCTTTGTTTTGCAACTGGAACGCCGGCCCGATCTCAAGGTTTGGCACACGGCCGAACTGGATGCCGAATTTGCGGCGGATGGAGCAAAAAGTTTTGAAGACTACCTTTCCTTTGAGAGGCGGCTGTTCAAACAGCTCAACGAACGTGTCTATGACCGGATTGAACCCGAGGACCGGCGTCTCATCAACCGCTACCACCGGGGCAGCTTGTCGGACCCGGACCGTTGGTCTACCAACTGGAACCGAACGTTCGAACTTTCCGAGAAGGCACCCAAGGCGGGGATCCTGCTGCTGCACGGTATGTCCGACTCGCCTTACAGCCTGCGAAGCCTCGGCCTGCGCTTGCATGCGTCAGGGGCCTGGGTGGTGGGACTTCGACTGCCGGGCCACGGCACAGCGCCTTCGGGACTCGTGAGCGTAAAATGGCAGGATATGGTCGCGGCGGTGCGATTGTCCATGGAACACCTGCGGGACAAGGTCGGCGACCGGCCGCTCTATATCGTGGGGTACTCCAACGGCGGAGCCCTGGCCGTGCACTACGCGATATCTGCGTTGGAAGACAACGCCCTGCCGTCCGTTGACGGGATGGTGCTGGTCTCTCCGGCCATCGGGGTTACGCCACTGGCGGCTTTTGCGGTGTGGCAGGCCCGGCTCGGTCGTCTGCTCGGCCTCCAAAAGCTGGCGTGGACGGACATACTGCCAGAATACGATCCCTTCAAGTACGGTTCTTTTGCCGTTAATGCCGGCGATCAGGTCTACCGTCTGACCGGTGAGATTCAATCAAAGATGAAGACACTGGGTGTCGAAGGTGCGCTGGTGGACTTTCCGCCGGTGCTCGCCTTTCAATCTGCCGTCGATGCCACGGTGTCGATGCAGTCGTTGATTGATGGGCTGTTCGGACAGTTGCCGGCAGGCGGACACGAACTGGTCATTTTCGACATCAACCGCATATCCGAGATAGCGCAGATGCTCAGGCAGGATCCCAAAGAGAATGTCAAGGCCGGGCTCTATGACACGGACTTGGGCTTCACCATCAGCTTTGTGACCAACAAAAGCGAAAAGAGCCGGCGCGTTGTGGTCCGCAAGAAAAGGCCGGGGGATTCCGAAATAGTGGAGATATCCACCGGTCTGATGTGGCCGAAAGGGCTGTATTCCCTTTCTCACGTGGCGCTACCGATTTCCCCAAACGATCCACTTTACGGCGGGCCGAATGCCGGTAACAGCCCGGGGATCAAGCTCGGAGACATAACACTGCGCGGAGAGCGGGGAGTGCTGCAGATACCGGCGTCAGCCATGCTCCGGCTGCGGTGGAATCCCTTTTATCCCTATATGGAGCGGCGCCTGCTCGAGTTCGTACGTCTGGCGGGGTCAGACAGAGAATAGGGAAACATGGAACTTCGCAACAGCAAAATATCGAATCCGACCCCGGTTTCCAATTTGAAGATTGACATTTGTATTCTCCACCGATTTTGTGATAAGGATTCTGAGGTGTATCAAGTATCTCTGCGCGTTCCTGTGCGCAAAGGTCGAAGCCGTTCAACGGACTTGTCGACCACACCGAAAGTCTTGCCAAGGAGACCCTATGAATATTTTTAAAGCGGTGCTCGAGCACGAAGTCTTTCCCGCCCTCGGCTGTACGGAACCCATAGCCGTCGCTTATGCGGCAGGTCTGGCCGGCAACCAGCTGGACGCTGACTTCGAGGAGATGACCATTGCGGTGGATCCCGGGGTGTATAAAAATGGTCTGGCCGTCCACGTCCCGAACACGGGGGGCGAGCGAGGCAACCTGATCGCCGGTGTCCTGGGCGCCCTGATCCGTCGACCGGATTTGAAAATGGAAATCCTCAAGGCCGTCGATTCGGGCCATATTCCACACGCTCGAAGTCTTATCGAGTCGGGCAAGGCACGGATTCTTTGCTATCGGCAAGCAACCGGCATGCACATCGACGTCAAAGTTCGGCGCGGATCGGAAACCGCCAGAGCTGTTATCCGCCATCGACATACCAACCTGGTTCTTTTGGAAAAGAACGGTCGACCCGTTTTTCAGGGAGACGACGAAACGGACCGGCAGGTTTTATCCGGCTACCAGTCGACACTCAGCCGAATGCGGATCGTCGATCTGATCCGGGCGGCAGAAAATATTGATGACGCTGATCGACACTATCTTCGGGAAGGCGTCGAAATGAACCTGAAAATGGCCGAGGCGGGAAAAGATTTGAAAAAAGTCGGCTACTACCTGTCGGACCTGATACAGAAAGGCTTTTTCCATGACGACATCCTCTCTTCGAGCAAGATTATGACCAGCTCCGCCGCCGACGCCAGAATGGCGGGGGTGAACCATCCGGTCATGGCCAGCGGCGGCAGCGGCAACCAGGGTATTGTGGCCATTCTGGTACCCTATCATGTGGGACAGTATTTCGATATTCCCGAGGACCGGATTGTCGAGAGCATCGCCCTTTCTCACCTGCTCAACAGCTACGTAAAGTGCTTCACCGGGAGCCTGTCTCCCCTCTGCGGCTGCGCCATTGCCGCGGGAGTGGGGGCCTCTGCGGCCATCGTCTATCAGCAGAGCGGTGCCCATATGGACAGGATCACCCTTGCCATTAACAATATTATCAGCGATCTGGGCGGAATGCTCTGCGACGGGGCCAAGGGCGGTTGTTCGCTTAAAGTCGTTAGTGCTACGGATTCGGCTATTCGCTCGGCCTATATGGCCCTCAACGACTACGGCATCACCGCTGTTGAGGGGTTTGTCGGCAAGACCGCCGAAGAGACGATTTACAATCTGGGCCGGATCAGTGAGATCGGCATGGCCAAGGCCGATGATGTGATGCTCGACATCATGACCGAAAAGATTTCACCGGCTCCAGAGACCGACGTCTCCTGAACCGGATTTCTCACCGGCCGGAATCACCGGAAAAAAACCCGCAGTGAACCCTGGGACGAAGCCGCCATACGAGTTCTTGCGATCAATTATGAAAACGATTCGCCGGAGAATATTGAGGATCTCGCCGCTTCGCTGAACGAGGTGCGAAACTTGAGTTTATTATTTGAGCGTTGCCCTGGAAATAGGGTCACGACCTTGCCGGCATGGCAAAGCCTGGGGAATTATCTGTCCTGATGGTTTATGGTATTAATGAATCCATCCAATCTTTTTAAAGGAGACAATTATGTTAGGTGAAAAAGAAATCAACGATATCGACTTGTCGGTGAAGGAAAATAACCTATACCAGGAAGAGTTCTTTACCGATTTCGACCTGGCATCCATCCGTCGCCTGACCCCGGTCAAACCCAATGGCTTGAGAGATAAAAGCCGTAAAATGGTTTTTTTGGGGAGTCTCAATTTGATGACCCCCCAGGGACCCCTTCCGGTTCAGGCTGCCATCGACGCAAGAAACCTCAAAGAAGCCATGGAAAGATATCCGGAGGCCATGAAACATGCTTTTGGGGAAATGCAGGAAAAAATCAAAAAGCTTCAGCAAGAAAAAGAATCCAAAATCATCGTTCCCTAAGCTTAAAAGTGACTAGAGTTTGGAGTGAACTAAAGTGAGCTTAAGCCCGCCCTGATACGACTCGTCATATATATTGATGACCCATGCGTTTTTTTAAAGTGTTGTCTTATTCTGGAAAAATCTTGCCTGGGTTGAGGACCATATTCGGATCGAAAACGTTTTTTATTTTGGTCTGAAGCCGGATACTTTCCGCTGAAAGTTCCATGGGTAAATACCGTTTTTTGGCCTCACCGATGCCGTGCTCGCCGGAAATTGTTCCGCCCATCTGGATCACCCGGGACAGTATGGTCTTGACGCCTTTTTCCACGCGGGTCATATTATCCCGGTTTTGAGCCGTGATGTTCAGATGGATGTTACCGTCTCCTGCATGTCCGAAGGCGTAAATTTTAAGGCCGTATTCAGCTTCGAACTTAGGAAGTTCAGCCACAAGGGCCGGGATTTTTCCGAGGGGGACCGCCACATCTTCGGGGATATAAAGGGCGGAATTATCGTGAATTCGCAGGGAAACCTGGCGACGCATCTCCCATATTAGCTCCCGTTCTTCTTTGTCGGGAGCGGGGAGAAGATATGTTGCACCAACGTCCTCGCAGATCTTTCCTATCACATCGATTTCATGCCTGATCTGCTCCGGAGCACCGTCAAGCTCAATGATGAGCAGGGTGGATTTTTCTCCCGGCACCTTGAATGGTAAAAGATCGTTCACCAGAGAAAGGCATTTAGCATCCAAGAACTCTATGGCCGACGGCAGATGCCCACTGGTCAGTATTTTGGTTACAGCCCCCATGGCCACCGGCAGGTCGTTAAAAACAGCCGATGTACCGGACACTGCTTCCGGGAACGGAATCAGCTTTAAAATCAGACCGGTGATAATCCCTAAAGTCCCTTCGGAACCGACAAGCAGTTGCGTCAGGTCGTACCCGACCACGCCCTTACGGGTCCGGGTTCCGGTCTTTATGAGCCGTCCGCTGGGCAGGACCACTTCAAGGCCGAGAACGTAATCTTTTGTGGTGCCGTACTTGACACAAGAAGGACCGCCCGCATTGGTGGCCGC
Organism: Deltaproteobacteria bacterium; assembly: GCA_019314155.1. GTDB lineage: Bacteria > Desulfobacterota > Desulfobacteria > Desulfobacterales > UBA11574 > JAAXQD01. The sequence goes on along the minus strand of JAFCZV010000022.1, from coordinate 15,396 downwards.
GTTGCCGCCGATGGTGCTCTGATCCATGCCGGCCGGGTCCGGCGGAAAAAAAAGCCCTTTGCTCTGGGCTGCATCCCGAAGGGTTTTCGTAAGGGTTCCCGGCTCAACTTCCGCAACGAGGTCTTCTGTGTGCACGGAAAGTATACGATTCATATTTTCCAGTGACAGGACGATCCCTCCCCGTACCGGCAAGCAACCTCCGGCAAGACCGGATCCGCCGCCGCGGGGCGTTACCGGAAACCTGTATTCATTGGCAAGACGCATCAGCCGCCTGATCTGCTGGGTCTCTTCAACTCGGATGACCATCTCGGGCGTGTAACGGAGTTCGGAAGCATCCTGTGCGTATGTTCCGGCCTCATCCGGGTTCGAAACAATGCATTCATCTCCCAGTTCCCGGACGATCCGGCTGCGGATTTCGTCTGTTATGGGTGAGTATTCAATCATTTGATCCAAATTTACTATCCTTTAGGCCTTCCCAAATCCAGGAATCTTGTACTTTTGCTCGAGCTTTTGAAGCATAAACGAGGCCATGGTCACAAGAACCAGGTAATAAAAGCCGAGGAAAAGGAAAACCTCGGTATACCGGAACGTTCGGGAGGCGATAATTTTGCCTTCACCGGTCAGTTCAATACACGTGATGATGTAGGCCAAAGACGAATATTTAATCAGGTATATGATCTCGTTGCTGCAGCCGGGCAGGGCTTTTCGAATCGCCTGGGGCACGATGATGTAGCACATGGTTTTAAAGGTGGAAAACCCCATGGACTCGGCAGCCAGGAGCTGTCCTTTTTTGATGGATAAAAGGCCGCCCCGGATATATTCGGAATGGTACGCGCTGCTGCACAGGATAAAACCGGTGACGGCCGCAGAGTACGCATCCAGGTAAATGCCGAGATTCGGCAGGCCGAAATAGAGTATAAACAGTTGAATCATCAAGGGGGTTCCCCGAAAAACGGCGGCATACCCGTTGGCGGCCTTTCGGATTGCCGGAGGTCCAAAGGTCCGCAGGGTCCCGATCACAATTCCGAGCACCAGCCCAAACAGTCCGGCTGGAAGGATCAGCTTTATGCTCATGACAAGTCCCCGGTTGAGTGCCGGGATCAACTCGGTCGTAAAAAAGGCCGTTTCCAATTAATTACTCTTTCTCTTTATATAAGTCATCAAGCCGGGAACAGAAATCCTTAGATCGGGTACATGCGTCCGGGGAAAGCAGCTCTGCCGGTGTTCCCTGCTCAAGGATGATGCCGTTTTCCAAAAAAATTACTTCATTGGCCAAAGATCGCGTAAAAGCGATCTGATGGGTGGCCAAAATCATGGTCATGCCGCCGTGGGCCAAATCCCGGATGACAGATAGAACTTCGCCGATCAGCTCCGGGTCCAAGGCTGATGTGGGTTCATCCAAAAGCATGATTTTTGGATCCATGGCAAGGGCTCTTGCAATGGAAACCCGCTGTTTCTGACCGCCCGACAGCTCAGCCGGGTAAAGATTGAGCTTGTTTTCCAGGCCGACCCGTTCGAGTTCGGCCATGGCCCGATCCCGGGCCTCGGGCCGGCGCATCTTTTTAACCTTCCGCAGCGCAATGGAGACGTTATCCAGGGCATTCAGGTGGTCAAAAAGGTTGAAGTCCTGAAAAATCATTCCGACCTGCTGCCGAAATGCATAGAGATCGCGCTTGCGGCGGGTTTGAATTTCAACGCCGTCCAGCAACACCCGTCCGCTGTCCGGAGGAAGGAGAAAATTGATGCACTGGAGGAGGGTGCTTTTACCGGCCCCCGATGGCCCGATAAGCACCTTTAATTCGCCCTTTTTGAGACTCAAGGATACTGATTTGAGGATCTCCTTCCCCCCGAGGATTTTTGAGATATTTTCTACACGCAGAAACGGTTTTTCTTGGGGCATTATCGTCGCTTCCTTAGTGAGCATAGCCGGGTATCCGGACCTTTTCTTCAAGTTTTAAAAGCGCCCGAACGCCCAGCCAGGTCAGAATGAAATACAGGCATCCGGCCGTTATGTAAAGCGGCAGGTGATGATACGTGCGTGAGGCGACAAAATGACTGCGCGCCATGATTTCAGAGGTTCCGAGGACAAACGCAAGGGCGGAGTCCTTGAGGATAATGGAATACTCATTGGACCATCCGGGTATGGAGAACCTTAGGGCCTGGGGCAGAATAATGGAGATTATGGCCTTCAAATCGCTCATCCCCAGAGCCTTTGCAGCTTGAAACTGGCCCAGGGGTAACGAGAGCATCGCTCCCCTGAAAATTTGAGACTGATAGGCCGCGGTGGTCATGCCCAGTACCAGTATGGATGCGGCAAATGCGCTCAGATTAAGACCGATGAGGGCGAACAACCCGAAATAAAAAAGGAACAGAAGAACCAATACCGGAACTCCCCTGAAAAACCAGACGTAAATACCCACGGCCCAGCGGACGGCACGGTTCCCGTAAACCTGGCCGACGGCCATGTGAATACCGATGACCAAGCCGATTCCCATGGCACCGATGACGATGCCGATGGTGACCAGCGCTCCCTCCAGCAGGTAGGGGAGTGCTTCTATAATGACGGAGAGTGTATCAAACATCTTTGGATAGTTCGACCTTCAAAAAAACGGAAGGCGCAGGTTAACCCGACGCCTTCCAAATATGGTCTTCCCTCTCAAGCGGTCATGTAGGCCCGCTATTTTTTGAGGTATTTTTTAACCAATTCATCCCAATAAGGATCTGCCATGAGCATTTTCAGCCCTTTGTTGAGCGTATCGAGGAGTTCGGTATCCTGCTTGCGAACCGCATAGCCGAAATTTTCCTCATGCATGCCGAAGGTGCCGAGGATTTTGACCGGCTTTTTTGAGGCGGCGTCTTCAGCCGGAGCATCATCCATTGCAGCCGCGGAAATACGGCCGTTCAGAACATCTTCAACAGCCATAGGCGCGGAGTCATAATATATCAGTTCAAAATTCCAGCCTTTTTTGGTCGCATTGTCTTTAAGCCATTCCGCTTCGCTGGTTCCTCGCTGAACGCCCAGACGCTTTTTCCCTGTAAGCACCTGGTCCACAGCCAAATCGGAATCTTTTTTACCCACAAAGACCTGCTTGATTTCCCAATACGGAATGGTAAAGTTGACAACTTTCTGGCGTTCGGGGGTAATGCTCATGCCCGAAGCAACAAAATCGATCTTTTTGGCCACCAGGTTGGGAATGATTCCGTCCCAGTCCATGGGCTGGTGTTTGACCGTAAATCCCATTTTTTTTGCAATCCAGTTGACCGCGTCAATATCAAAGCCGCCCGGGTTGCCTGCCTTGTCCACATAGGCAAACGGCGGGAAGTTGGCATCAATGCCGTTGATAAGTTCTTTGGCGCAGACATTGCCGCTTGAAATCATAAAAAGTGCCAAAACAACTGCCATGAACAACGAAAGTCTTTTAACCATGTTTCCAACCTCCTGATAATTTGAATTTATGTTCCGATCCGCCTTTGGTTCTCTATAACATTCAGAATAAATCTCAAGTCGATTCAATTCCAAAAGATCCTGTCAGACGGAATCACTATTGACGGCTTCGTAAAAAGTTTTTTGTGAGCGACATCGAGCAAAATCATACTTTTTACGAGTTCATCGCTTTGTCTTTTACATTTCCGGTCGATAGCAGTTGAGATGCCGGCTGTCAAGAGCCATCCATACAAATGGCAGGGTTAACGCATTTGAATCCCAATGGAGAGAGAACGCTCCACGACTGCGTATATCTCTTTCCAACCGACTGGAACTTGTGCTTAAGCACCCATAAGCCCGAGCCGTGCCTTAGATATAAAGAACATTTCGTGAAAAAAACTCCGGTGAATGTTTTAAATTACAATTTCGTCCGGCTCGGTCTAACGCGTGCTAAAGCCCTTCAAACAGCCACTCGGTTTCCAAGAGAAACACGCTGTCGCTTCGCTGTACCGGAATCAATTAGGGTTACACGGGTTCCATGTGTTTATCGATCACGGCCTCGAGCTCTCCCATGGGAATTCGATCCACGAATGCATTGCCGATTCCGTTGAGCCAAACGAAATATATACGGTCTCCTTGGCGTTTTTTATCTTTTTTCAGGGCATCGAGCACCATTTTTCTGTCCGCTTTAAGATGGGTGGGCAGTCTTAGGTTTTGGAGTAGATTTTTTATTCTTTCTTCATCTTTGGCCGGTAGGAAACCTCTTTTTACCGAGAGTGCCGAAGCGATGACCATACCGGCACTGACAGCCTCTCCGTGAGGAACACCGGTTGTTTTTTCAATGGCATGTCCGAAGGTATGTCCAAAATTGAGTTTCCGGCGCTCCCCTTTTTCCAATTCATCCCGGTTGACGATGCCGGACTTAATTACAATGGACTCATAAACCAGTTTTTCAACGACACCCATATCCATATCCAAAGCTTTTTTATACTGTTCTTCAAGATACGTAAAGAGATCCGCGTCTCCAATGACGGCATGTTTTACAATCTCCGCCAGACCGCATAAAATCTCCTTTTTAGGCAGCGTCTTCAAGAGATTAAGATCGCAGATTACAAATTCGGGCTGGCTGAAAACGCCGATCATATTTTTATACCCCTTGAAGTTGACACCGTTTTTTCCGCCGACACTGGCGTCAACCTGTGAGAGAAGGGTTGAGGAGACAAAGCCGAATCGTACGCCCCGGAGATAGATCGATGCAACGAACCCCGTAATATCACAGACAATCCCGCCTCCGATTCCGACAATAAACGTTGAGCGGTCAGCCCCGAGCGCCACAAGTTCTTCACAGATATACTCCACCGTATGAAGGGTTTTTATCTTCTCACCCGTTTCCACGGTTATAACGGGGTGGGGCGGAAATTTATGTCCATAAAGATTCTTAACGTTGATATCTGTGATAATCACCACATTTTCCGGGGGAATGTATTTGTCCAGACGTTCCAATGTTTCACCGACCCGAATGACCGAGCTTCCGGTATCTCCATGAATTTTTAAGATCTTCATTGTGTGCTCCCGATGGTTAATTGATAGATATTAAGCAATGCCTGCAAAAGCAGTATGCTTGAAAGTGACTAATAATTTCCTTAGACTTTTACAGAATCATGCAAAAATCGCAATAACTAATCGGGTACGCATCAGGAAATTTGCCGGTCCCCAAAAACAGTTCTTGACAGCCTGAACAGAGTGGAGTAGTTACGATAAAAAAGTATCCATTGGAAATTTTATCGATGAAAAAATATTCTATTAGCAAATTACAGAAAACATTTGGACGTTTCTTTTTTAGTTTTAGAAGCGTCCATCCGGATCGATAACGCTTAACGTTACGACGCCCCGGATGGACCTGAGCCGGTCCGTCCGGGGTTTATTTTTTTAAAGCCCCGGGAATAGATTCTCGGGGCTTTTTTTTTGAAACGGCTTCTGGAAGGTTCCCATTTTAAAAAATTAGATTTTTCATAAATAGTTCAATCACTTTCAAAAAAAAGGAGGCGGATCATGATTCTCGTGCTTGAAAAGGGGATCACTCAAGATCAAAAGAAAAACGTTCGGAGTATACTTTTTAGCGAGGGGTATATTGTCCGGGAAATGTCCGAGGCCGGGCAAAATATAATCGGTGCCGTGGGGCAAGGGAGTAAAGAGGCCGAATTTTTCGAAAAGCTTCCCGGCGTCTCACGGGTGATACCGATCTCCACATCGTTTAAGCTCGTGAGCCGCCAGATGCATACGGAAGATACGACGGTTCAGGTCGGGAATGTGGCGGTGGGTGGAGAGCGCATTACGATTATTGCAGGGCCCTGTGCTGTAGAAAGCAGGGATCAGGCGCTGAAAACGGCCAGGGAGGTCAAAAGGTACGGTGCCGTGCTGTTTCGGGGTGGTGCGTTTAAACCGAGAACGTCTCCGTATTCGTTCCAGGGCCTGCAGGAAGAAGGGCTTAAAATTCTCGCCGAAGTCAGAGCGGTTACAGGCCTTGGCGTTGTCACCGAAATTACCTCGCCGGCCCAGGCGGACATGATGATGAAGTATGTGGACGTTGTTCAGATTGGGGCCCGGAACATGCAGAACTTCGAGCTCTTAAAATGTGTGGGCCGCATCGGAAAACCGGTGGTACTGAAAAGAGGACTTTCCTCCACCATCGAAGAATGGCTCATGTCCGCGGAGTACATCCTTTCAGAGGGGAACGACAACGTTATTTTGTGTGAACGGGGAATTCGAACCTTTGAACCCTATACCCGCAATACCCTTGATCTTTCTGCAATTCCCGTGCTCAAGACCCTGACCCATTTGCCGGTAATCATCGATCCCAGCCACGCCACCGGCATCCGTGAAAAGGTCAGCCCCATGGCCCGTGCCGCCATCGCCGCCGGTGCGGACGGTTTGATGATCGAAGTGCATCACGACCCGGATCAGGCCCTTTCCGACGGTCCCCAGAGCCTTTATCCGAAGCAGTTCGGTCAACTGACCCGGGACATTTATGTGATTGCACCGGTTGTGGGCAAACAGCTCGATTTTGACTATCTGGATAAGGCCAAAGCCGTCGATCATTTAAGTAAAACCAACGGATCCGGAATGCAGAAGGCTGCTTTTTTGGGTGAAATCGGTACGTTCAGTCATAAAGCCAGTACCCAGTATTTCGGGAATCAGGTGGCTGCCGTGCCCGCACCTTCGTTCAAATCGATTTTCGAGTCGGTTAAGAACGGGGATGTTGATTTCGGCGTGGTTCCCGTGGAGAATTCTCTTACGGGCAGTATACATGAAAACTACGATCTTCTGCTGGAATATGATTTAAGGATTGTCGGCGAAATCACACTCCGCATCATACACCACCTGGTGGGTCATCCGGAGGCAAAGATCGATACGATCCGTCGGGTCTTTTCACCGCCCATAATCTTCCAGCAGTGCCGGCAATTTCTCGATCAGCATACAGACTGGGAATTGGTGCCGGTCAAGGACACCGCCGGAGCCGTTAAAGCCATCAGTGAAAAAGCGAATTCCGCCGATGTAGCCATTGCCGGCAAAGAGGCGGCTAAAATTCACGGTATGGCGGTCATCGAGGAAGGGATCGAGACTAATCCGCGGAACTACACCCGTTTTGTGGTGATCGGCAGCGAGCCCTTCGAAAAAGGGCCCAAACGCAAATCGTCTCTTATCTTTTCAACGGGCAATCAGCCGGGCGCCCTTTACGAGGTTTTGAAAATATATTCTGAAAACGGCATCAACCTTGTTAAGCTGGAATCACGGCCCATCCACGGGAAACCGTGGGAGTATATGTTTTATGTGGATCTTGGGAGTATATGTTTTATGTGGATCTTGAAGCGGATGTCGAGTCGGAAGCCTTCAAGCCGATACTCGAAATGTTCAAAGCAAAAACAGACTATCTGAAGATTCTGGGCAGTTATTGAGGCTGTTTCAGAGAGCTTCAATTCCATGTTGACAATCTTCGGGTCGGCGGTTAAAATTTTCCTTTATGATTGTTTCGAATAATCATCAATGAAAGGAGAAGACCATGAAACGAAAAGCGACTTACAAATTGCGAGTTACCCGGAGAGAATCCCTTCATGTTCACGATGAGTACGACCACCAACTGATGCTGGTGGAAATGGAGGGACTTCCTCTTCACTATGAAGTGGGCGTTGCGGGTGAATTTGTCTCCCGCCGCAGTGTTAACTTTCATGACCGCGTTGGCGGCAGTGGCCATATGCAGGGCTATGCCGTCACCAACTTTCAATATGGTTCGGTCTACAGCCGCTTTGCAGGTCATCGTGACGGAGAATCCAAAGTCACCAAAGGCACCTGGGAAACCTATAAAGGAACGGGCAAGCTGGACGACATCAAAGGCAAGGGTGAGTTTAACGTGACTTCCGGAGATGTGCCGGGAGAATTCATTCTCGAAATGGAAGGCGACTACGAATTATAATCAAAGCTGATTTCGGAATAGCCATATATTACCTGAATTTTGCACGAGCTGGAGGCTTTCATATGCAAGGCACTTAAGGGCGAAGCCATAGTGAACTATTGCGAACCCTTAATAACGCAGCAAATGAAAGCCTCCGGCTTGCCCTTTGGGTGAAAATTGATGAGAAAAAAGATCATCATCCGATATGCCATTCGGGTAAAATGAACGGCAATCGGATCTTTTTTAAACCCTCTTCAATCAGAAAACCTAAAGATTCTCATTAATTTTCATGCAAGATTCAGCCTAACCAAAGCCGGACTAACCTCCGGCTTTTTTTGTGGCCATGTGTTCACGGGCAAGTTCGGTATAATGTTTGGCTGTTTTTTTGCGGTTCTCGACAGTCGATTCTGAAAGCTTTTTTTTCATTAAAGCCGGTACGCCGGCCACCAGATGAAAGGGCCCGACCACTTGTCCGTGCTTAACCACTGAAGCGGCTGCAACCACCGATCCGGTTTTGATCCATGCATGGCTGAGTACCACCGAATTGATGCCGATAAGACAATTGTCTTCCACAATGCACCCGTGAACAACGGCATTATGCCCCACCGTTACGCCGTTGCCAATTACTGCGGGGGCATCATAATCCGTGTGGATGGTGCAGTTGTCCTGGATATTGGTACCTTCTCCCACGGTTATCGAGGCCATATCTCCCCTTAAAACAGTTCCGTACCATATATTGGCATTGTCTTTTATTTCGACCTTCCCGATAACCATGGCCGTGGGCGCAATAAAAACATTTTTCCCGATTTTCGGTTTATGACCATTAAATTCCAGTATCATGATTCTATCTTAAAACTTTCGGTTATCCCGGCATACTCTTTTCGAAGCTTGGGTTTTTCTATCTTTCCGGTGGGGTTTCGGGGCACCTTGCCGAAAATAATCCTTCGGGGTCTTTTATACCTCGGCATCTCCTTGCAAAAATCGTTGATTTCGTCTTTGGTGAGTGTCTGGTCCGGTTTAACCTGGACCACGGCAGTGGCGATTTCCCCCAGCCGGAGACTGGGAAGACCGATGACCGCCACATCGTGAATTTTAGGATGACCCTGGAGAAAATCTTCGATTTCCACCGGATAAATATTTTCTCCGCCGGTGATGATCACATCTTTTTTCCGGTCCACCAGCCAGATGAAGCCGTCTTCGTCCTGCCGGGCCACATCACCGGTCAGAAGCCAGCCGTTGACCAGCGTTTCTCGGGTCGCATCCGGATTCTTAAAATACTCTTTCATGACACCGGGCCCTTGGACAATCAATTCACCGGGTTGTCCCTGAACAACGGGATTCAGCCGATCGTCAACGATGTTGATCTCCCAGTCGAAACCCGGTTTTCCGATGGCGCCGACCTTGTGCATGTTCTCCATTCCCAGATGGACGCATCCAGGTCCGGTACACTCGGTGAGGCCATAGTTGGTATCGTACTGGTGATGGGGGAAAATTCTCTTCCATTCCTTGATCAAACTCGGAGGCACGGGCTGGGCACCGATGTGCATCAGGCGCCACTGATCCAGATGAAAGTCTTCGAGCTTGATTTCCCCGGTCTGGATGGCAAAAAGGATGTCGAGTGCCCATGGGACCAGAAGCCAGACCACCGTTACTTTTTCCTCGGAAACAGCTTCCAATATCCACCCGGGTTCAACCCCTTTAAGAATAACACTCCGGGCACCGACAATGAAATTGCCGAACCAGTGCATTTTTGCACCGGTATGATACAGGGGCGGAATGCACAGGAAATTGTCTTGGTGAGTCTGGTTGTGATGCCGATTTTCCACAAAGCAGGCGAACTCAAGATTTCTGTGGGTCAAAAGGGTTGCCTTGGGTGTGCCGGTGGTGCCTGAAGTAAAGTACAAGGCAGCTTCATCGGTAATTTTTATTTCGACGTTAGGCGCAATGGGGTGTTGAGGATCAAGAAAATCTTGATAGGATTCCGCATAAGCGGGCTTTTTTCCCTCCGGCCCCACAAAGATATAGGTCGTTAAGAATCTGTCCAGGTCTTCCTTGATGGCGTCGATGCGTTCGATAAATTCTTCACCGAAGATCATGGCCTTGGGCTCGGCGACGTTGGCGCAGTGTCGGATGATTCCCGCCTCAAATCGAAAATTGAGCGGAACCGCCCATGCGCCGGTTCTAAGTATCCCAAAATAGATGGGGAGCCATTCGATACAGTTGGTCATTAAATGGATCACCCGGTCACCCTTTGAAATCCCCCGGGATATCAAGGCCTGTGCAACCTGATTGGCCTGATCGTCGAAGTCTTTCCAGGTGATCTCCCGACGCCGGTTTTTAGCCGGTTCTCTTTCTATGAGTGCCGTTTCAAGGCCATACATACGCGCATTTCGAGCCAGTATCTCGGTAATCAGCATAGAGAATTCCTTTCGAGTTAAACTTTTTTCCAGAATCGATATCAAACTCGCGTAAAATGGTCAAGGTGAACAAAATGATCTCACAGGGTGAACGCATTTGAATTGGAATGAGATATGCGCCGTCGTGGAGCGTTCTCTCTCTATTGGGATTCAAAGTAACTACGGGCATTCGGCGGGTGTCGAAACAGAGAAGGTCTTGAATGGTTTAATTCGAGCGTTGCGAGATGATTGATATACTTCAGCCTTCAGTCTTCAACCTAAATACCTGAGTAGTTACGAATCAAATGCGTTTGCCCTGAATGATCCCACGAAGAGGGTTGAAGCTGTTTTGGTGCATTTTCCCATGGCCACAGGCGGCAGACTTTGGGAATTTAGGGAATCGGTTGGGATATTTTGCCGGCCGGCGGGCATAACCAATTGACAAAATAATAATTTTTGTTCAAAATAAGCCACACGGCTTGTTAGATGCTTTGTTATGATGGAAACGCCGGAAATGAAGGACGGGCTTAAACATTGACCTTCAAAACCGCTTGTACGTGATGATCGGCGGGCAGGTCGCCATCGGAACGATGGCGTGTGATCGAAGAGGATAACCCGATATGGCAAGATTGAAAATACTTGCACCAGGCAGAAGGAAGCATGCCAGGACCCAGGCGCTGGGAAAGTTGTTCGAAGAATTGGTGTCTCGGGTGCTGAATCACTACGGATATCGTGTCGACCGTCTTTTTCATGCAAATTACCCTGAAATGGAAATCGAGGTAGAGGGAACGCATGCGGCCACAGGCGCTCCATTTTATGCGGATTGCACGTTTTGTGAAACACCGGTGTCTGCTCCCCACCTTCAGGCATTTTACGGGAAGTACATGGCAAGATGGCATCAAGAAAAACGATGCCACGGACTTTTTCTCGCACTGCCCGGCATTGACAGCTCTGCCGGAGAATTTTATCGAGATTATATAGCGAAAAATTCAGACGTTACCGTTGTTCTCTATGAAGAAAACGCAGTTTTGAAAGCAGTTTCAGCGTTCCCGGGAATTGCCGGTCCGGACGCCCTTGCAAAACAAATTCCCCGGAATATGGGAACTTCCGGAGATTATTTTCTATATTACACGGAAAAAGGCGTGTTCTGGGCCTGGATCATTACATCTAAAGGCAAAGAAAATCCAAACCGACTGGCGCTTTTCGACAAAGCCGGTTCTCCGGTATCAGATCCGTCGGTCCTCGGTTATCTCACCAAGCTGTATCCGAAACTCGCCGATTTTGATCCGATTGTACGTGAAGAAACCGTTGGTCTGCAGCCTGGTCTGTTTCAAGATGCCGATGAAATTGTCGAGGTTCTGGGGGGACCGGAATGCTTTGCGTACCAATACCCTGCATCCCCCGGTGACTTTGTGGGAAGAAAGCCCTTTTTCAAAACACTCGATGCCTTTACAAGAAAAGTAACCCATAAAGAAACATCACATCGCGGCGTTCTTTTCGAGGGTCCTTCCGGTTGGGGGAAAAGTTCATTGGTTCTGGCAAGTGTTGCCCGTCTGGAGAAAATGGCGCACTTTGCCGTTGCCATAGATTCCCGAACCGCCGCATCGTCCAATTTCATTCCGCGTTTAATACACTATACCATCGAGAAGTACGGAGACTTCGGGGGCATGCTCCCCCAAGTGGACCTATCCAAATCGATGACCGGCGTTGACCATTGGGTCGGGTCGATTCTTGAGATCGGGAAAGTTCTTGAATCCAATGGCAAACTGCTGTTCATTTTCCTGGATCAGTTTGACCCCTGTTCCTTTTTGCCCGAGGTGATTGAACCTATAAAAGATCTGTTTCTTAAAATATGCCGTGAACAGACGAATATCGTTCTGGGATTTTCGTGGAACAAGGATCTTGTTTCAGAGGCCCGTGGATTTTACAGTGAATTGGTTGAAGCTGTTACGGATAACAGTCAAAGAATGATCCTGAACAGTTTCTCCGGCGCCGAAACCGATGCGCTGTTGAAAAAACTGAACGATGAATTGAATGAAACCTTAATCGAAGACCTCCGATGGTTCCTGATGGAATTTTCACAAGGATATCCCTGGCTGCTGAAAATGCTCTGCTTTCATGTCAAGGTGGCCCGGCAGTCCGGGATTCCACAGGACGATATTGCCGGCAACCTTTTGAGTGTCCAGGAACTTTTCCAGAATGACCTGGAGAAGCTGTCGGATAAAGGGCGCGTTTCTCTTAGCCATATCGCCAAATTTGCGCCGATGCGTCCAGCAGAATCGCCGGGAATACTCGACGCTCAAGTTGTTCAAAATTTAATCGACCAGAGGTTGGTCCAAAAAATCGGCAACACCGTGGACGTCTGTGGAGAGGTCTTCCGAAATTACCTGAACAACGGAATTTTACCGTTTCATGACAACCCTATCCTCGGGGCCGGCGTCGGGGATGTCGTTAACGCTGCGAAGATCCTGCATGCAGCCGGCGGCTCCCTGGATATTTCCGAATTAAGAGGACGGACCGGCCTGTCCGGAGCGCTGTTTTACCGGGTTGCAAAAGATATGGATCTGCTTGGGCTTGTTAGATTCAGCAAGGGGACGGCATCCCTGGAAATGGAGTTGCCTGCTGCGCACCATGATATCGAAGGTTCATTGAGAAAACAAATACGGGACAGGCTTCGAGGCAACCATCTGGTTCAGCCGCTTTTAAAAATTTTGAAAGAAAAAAACACCCTGGTCATGGATGACGTATCTGCTCTGTTCGAGATTTCGGTGCCCTACAGATCCGTTACCGGTAAAGCTGGTTTGAAATATGCTCGTATTCTGGCGGAATGGATGGACTTTGCCGATCTTGCGATTTGGAATAAAAAAAATAGGATGCTCGTTTTCTTTGACCCTGCAACAGAAATCCGGGAGCGTCGCCTCCTGCTGCCCAAAAGACGTGGATCTAAAACCCCGCAGATCCAATATTCCCCGGTTGAAAAGGTGGCGGAAAGGCTTTTTCAGGCGCTTCAAGGGGACGGTAGGGTGGATTGGACCGAGGGTGGATTGGACCGGCTTTGGAAAAAATACTATTTTTAGAGCCCTGGCAACGCTGGAAGATCTGGGTTTCATCGTTAGGCGGGCGCCATTGATTAAAATGCTGCCCAAGGGACAAGAATTCGTGCAGAACAGAGACAAGCGATCTGCTCTGTTTGCAGAAGGAGCCTTGCAGATGCCCTCGTTTTCAATTTTCATGGAAATACTCGAATCCCATCGGTTTAAAGGCAATACACTTTTGGGGCTTGGTGTGGAGCTCCAAGAGAAGCTCGGCACGAACTGGAAGGATAGGACCGCCGAAAACATCGCTAAAATTATGCTCGATTGGGCACGTCATGCCAAACTTGCCCCGGGGGTGTTTGCCCAAATTCGAAAGGGGCCCATAAAAGGATGGAAAAAAAAGGATGACCGGCAGATGGCGATGTTTTAAACGGGTTCTATGGGGCCAACGGCGCCATGGCGCTTGGTTTTTTTGATAGGAGTGACGAAATTTGCTTCTTTTCGACGGGACATATCGGTTGCAGCGGCAGGAAGACGGCCCTTCAAAGCTGGGTAGTAAATGGGCTTGCGCATGGCGGTTGAGGGTCATCGATTTTTCGAAAAGATATCCGGACGTTCAGCATCTCAGACCGTATGCCGTTGTGGCGACCCAGACCGGGAAAGGTATATTTAAGACAACTTGCGCTGAAAGTCTGGGAAAAAGAATATGCAGAGATTTTAATCTGAAAATCGACGAAGTCCTCTGGATAGAGCATTATCCGAATGAACCGGCTCTGTATGTCGCCATTTTTTCCCCCAAGTCTTATTATGAATCTGAAATATTTTATACCGTCGATTGGCGGCCTATCATGCCTAATGAACTCGACGCCATCCGGCCCTTAATGCCGGAGATCGAGGATTTCCAGTGCCCATAGCCCTCCCTTTTTCCTTGCCATTGGAAACCGGATGGTGGATACTATGTACCCAGGAGCACCTGTAAAAGCTTCTCGATGGGTAAATAGTATCCATGTGAATCCGGGTTCTTGAATCAAAAGGATTGTTATCCAACAGGGGTTACAGGAAACGTTAAAAATGGCATCAGATTTGCATTAAAACAACCGTTATGCTGAATAAAATTAAATACGGCAAATTTTGGGCCGGTGTACCGCCGTGGATATTTATCGGCGCCGTGGTGGTTCTGTTTCCGATTTTTGCGTTTATCACCGTCCAGAACATCCACCGCCAGAATCAGAACAACACCCGCCTTTTGCTGGAAAAAGGGGCTGCCTTGATCCGGTCTTTCGAGGCAGGGACACGGGCAGGATTGGGAATGAGCCGGAGCGAATTCCAGCTTCAGAGACTCCTCGCCGAGACGGCCCAGCAGCCCGATATTCTATATCTTTTGGTTACCGATGTGGACGGCAGGATCCTTGCCCATGACGACCTCAAGCATATCGGAAAATATCATGGCAAGGATCTGGATCTTAAAAGGATTTCGCATCTTCAGACGGTTCAGTGGCGTATCGTCTCCACCCCTGGTGGAAGGAAAATATTTGAAGTGTTCAGTAGATTCTTGCCTCAGGAAAGAAACTTGAGCATGGGGCGCGGGCGCATGATGATGCATCTGTGGTTTCAACGGGGTATGGATGAAAGAATAGGCGTTCCGCCGTCTACGCCGATCATCTTTGTGGGGCTCGATATGACATCCATCGATGAGGCCGTCAGGACCGATACCCGGCATGCCGTTATTATGGCCATTATCCTCCTTTTGATTGGATTTGCCGGCATCATTCTGCTATTTTTGGCCCAGAGTTACCGCGCCACACGGATGTCCCTCTCCAGGATAAAAGCCTTCTCCGACAATCTGGTTGAGCATATGCCCATCGGCCTGGTCGCCACAGACGACCGCCAAAGGATTACCTCCCTCAACCATGTGGCCGGAACGATTCTGGGCCTTTCCGCCGAAGCGGTCATGGGGGAAAATGCAGCAGACGTCCTGCCCGACGATTTGTGGCAGATGCTCAAAGACCTGGATATGGAAAAAGGGGTTGTTGAAAAGGAGATAGATTGTACCGTTGGAGAAGCGGAGATGATTCCCCTTGAAATCAGCGC
>JAFCZV010000266.1 GCA_019314155.1 Deltaproteobacteria bacterium | reverse complement strand
CATGATATTTTAGGAAAAGGCGAATTCAAATTCAATGGGACGTAAAGAACCATGAAAAAAGAGGACGTCATGAAACTCGATGACATCGATACCACAATACAGACCCTTGGCCCCTTCAACATACCATCGCCCATCCAGAGGGAAGAAAACACCCTCAACCGATGTTTCGTGGATGATACGGACAAGGTTGTTTTGGATGTAAAATTAAAAAACCTGATCCAGACGGTTGAAAAAGGGAAAAATTTCAATGCTTTTGAGCTGGCCGGCCCCAGAAAGAAAATATACTTCGATCCTAGCAAACTTCGGTGTGCACTGGTAACCTGTGGCGGCTTTAAACGATATCATTCGAGCAATCGTTCTGGAGCTTTTCTACGGTTACGGCGTCAAAAATATTTTCGGCTTCAAATACGGTCTTCAGGGATTTATTCCAGAGTATCGACATGAAATTATGGATCTTAAACCGGAAACTGTCACCAACATACACGAAATGGGGGGATCGATTCTCGGATCTTCAAGGGGCCCGCAACCCATAGACGAAATTGTTGACACCCTTGAAAGGATGAACATCGGCATCCTGTTTATGATCGGCGGAGATGGAACCCTTGTAGCGGCCACTAAAATTGCAGATTCTATCACGGATCGCGGCCTGAAAATCAGCCTTGTCGGAATTCCGAAAACCATCGACAACGATATCCCAATGGAATCGGTCTTATTAAACTGATGGGAAGATATTCGGGTTTCATCGCAGCCACCGCCGCCCTGGCTCAACAGGATGTAAATTTTGTGCTGATACCGGAGGTCGACTTTGACCTTAGAGGGCCCAACGGCTTTCTTGCCGCCCTTGAAAAACGGCTGGCCCAAAGAGAACATGCCGTGATCGTGGCGGCTGAGGGGGCAGGCCAAAAGTTTTTTGAAGAAAAAGAAACCGAACGAGATGAATCCGGAAACATCCGTCTCAAGGATATCGGAGGCTTCCTTAAAGATGTCATATCGGCGTATTTCAAAGAAAAAAACATCGATATATCTTTAAAATATATCGATCCCAGTTATATGATCAGAAGCCTCCCTGCCAATGCCAACGATAATGTATTCTGCAGCTTTCTGGGACGTGATGCTGTTCATGCGGGTATGGCGGGCAAGACAAAACTCCTAATCGGACGGTGGAACAACCATTTTGTGCATATTCCCATGAGTGCCTCGGCAGGAAAACGTAAACAGGTCAATCCAAAAGGGAAATTGTGGTTGAGTGTTCTGGGCGCAACAGGTCAGGGTTCGCTGAAAAACGACTGACCCCTCCTATTTATCCTAATTCGGATTAAGCAATCGATATATGACATCTGCATGTTTGTCGGCAGACCCTTTGTTCAACATGACGGCTTCTTTGGCCAATCTTCCAACGGCATCGGCTTCAGCGGGATGTGTCAGATAATACAGCGCTCTTTCAGCCAATTCCCGGCCGTCTTTTACCTGAATACCGCCCCCGGTTTTGTCCAGAAGGGATTTGGCATCCAGAAAATCATCCATGGACGGACCGTAAAGTACGGGTTTGCCCCACACCGCTGCTTCAAGAATATTTTGTCCTCCTAAAGGCTCGAATATTTTGTCCTCCTAAAGGCTCCAGGCTTCCCCCACAGAAAACGATTGAAGCTATGCTGTATGTGGATTGCAAATCTCCGATGGTGTCCATAATCACCACCGAAGCCGTCCGGAGACCACCGGCTTTGTCAATATCGGTTTTGAATTGGCATGAAAACCCGCGCCTTATAACCATATCTTTTATGTGGCGGACTCTTTCCAAATGCCGCGGTGCCATGATAAGAAGGGATAAGAAGGGTTTCAGGTAAAGTTTCGAGAATCTTTTCATACACATCGACAACGATTTCATGCTCTGATCCCCGGGTACTGCCGGCAACAAAAACGGGGATATTTTCATTTAAATTGTAGAATTTTTCGATTTTACCTTTAATAGAGGGATCAGCCATGGGCAGCAAAAGATCGTATTTTGCATTCCCGTTGACCACTATCTTTTCCCGGGGGACACCCAGCACCATCAATCGCTGTGCGTCTGCCTCTCGAATCATACTAAAGGATTCCACCTGTCTTAAGGCTTCCCTGATTAGACCGCGAATTTTCAGGTATCCTTTAATGGAACGCACAGAGATTCTGCCATTGGCAAGTGCAAGCCTCACACCCATCCTGCGGGCTTCAAACAACCAGTTTGGCCAGATCTCGGTTTCAAGACATACGAGGATATCCGGCCTTATGGTCGACAGGGCTTTGCGAACAGAAACGATGAAGTCGATGGGGGCATAAACGCAAGTTGCCTTTGATTGGAGTTTATCCCTGGCCAAAGCCTGACCATGTTCTGTTGTGGTTGAAAGGATTATGGCGCCATGGGGCATCAATCGTTCCAGAGATTCAATAATCGCAACTGCGGCGCTCACCTCTCCCACTGAAGCCGCATGTAACCATATTCTGGGCGACCCCGAAATACGATTCACAAGCGACTTGGGGTAAAATCCAAGACGCTGGTTTATACCATCTCTATAGCGACCGGTTAGGCGTGTATAAAGCCAAAAAGGCGGGAAAAAAATAAAAAAAAATCCTGTGAGGAAAAAATTATACGCTTTATAGGCAATATTCATATGCTTGGTCCGATTTCCTCACCAGCCCGATTGTTTCAATGGTATTTATTCGGAGGATCGTGCTCCAACTGGAAAAAACGATTGCCTTTTATTTGAAGAAGATAGAGCCGTTTTCGAACGTCCCCATCCGTATCAAAAGACGTAAGGCCGGTCACCCCCTGAAAGTCGGTGAGTCTTGCGAGCTCATTTTTTAGTGTGTTTCTAAATCGAATATCCGGCCGACTGACCATCTGAAACAGTATCATGGCAGTATCATAAGTTACAGCCTCAATGAATCCAGGCTTCTGATCAAACACTTTCTGATAAATTCCGACAAAATTTTTGACATTCTCTGAAGCATCTTCGGCAAAGAAGCCATCCGGTACAACAGCACCCTGTACATATTTTCGTGCCATGGTAATCAAGCGGTCTGAATGCCATAAATTGGTTCCCAACAAATAGGTATCTTTGACATCATAAAAAGCAAGCTGCGGAATTATAAGGCCGGCTGTTGTGGGAGCGTCCGGAATAAAAATGGCATCAAAATCAACAATGGCCTCGGGTTCCTTATTTTCATCGGTTTCGATATTTTCATCTTCTTCAACAGGGAGCACCATCAGGGAATCGGTGGTGCTGTCGGTTACGGTTTCATTGTTTTCTTCCACATCCGCCGCCATTAAATCTGTAATTTTAAGATCTTCAGGCACCTCATAGTAAAGTCCCACGAGCTTTTTTATGGGATCGGCAAAATCTGTATGCGTCGGGTTGTACGATTCAACGCCAACAACGCTGCCCCCATGAGCGATCACCTGGTCCCAGAAAAGATTCATAAACGTTGCACCGTACTTTTCATCCGGATAAAGAATCGCAAAACTTTTGACCCCAAGGGCATTCACAACATAAGAGACCAGCGTCTCAACCTGCTTGCCGGGTGAAAAAAAATTTCTAAAAACATAATCACCGATTCGGGTGATATTCTCTTTCTGCGTTAACGTAATTATGGGTATTCCTTTATTCTGCGCCGCTGTGGCAGCGGATTCGGCGGTAATAAACGGTCCGATAATCGCAGCAACATTTTCATCATACAGTTCTTTCACGGCCATAGCAGCCTTAACCGGATCAGATGCGGTATCCTTAATGATGACTTTAATGGAAGACCGGTTATTTTTAGCACTAAATTGATTCAAAGCGAGTTCAACGGCCGTTAACGCCCTGTTACCGTAAATTTTATACGGGCCGCTTAAAGGCAGCAAACATCCGATGGTGTAGCGACTATAAACGGATTTTTTATGAATTGAAGCCAATAGACTTTTTGCCTGCTGCACATTCTCGTGCATGGGAAATTTTTCTATGAAAGTCGACAAAACCTTTAACGCTTCATTATATTTTTCTTCCTCGGTATAGTTCAGCCCAAGCTGGAACATCAGGAACCCTTTTGGAGCATCATCTTTCAAGGGGCCTATCAGAGAAACGAGATCTTCAGAGCCAAGGTGTCGGAGGGCATCTTTCAATGTTATGAGAATAGTTTCCTTTTCCGGCTCTCCTGCTTGACTAATGGCCAATATATAATAATAAACGGCATCTCTTGGAGCGCCAATGGCCATATAGGTGTCGCCAAGCAGCATATAGGCTCTAAGAAGGTGAACCCCTGAAACGGGAATTTCAATGAGGTCCGCTGCCTGCTTGATGACGTGTTCATAGTATCCCTGATTGTAATACGTGGTCAGTATTTCAATCCCGGCATCGGGAACAAAGATACTTTCCGGATATTCGGCGATGAGACGTTCATAGGCATTGCGCGCTTTTTCATAGTCGCCAAAGATAGCATAAACCGATCCTATCTTCATCAAAGCTGCATCGGCCAGAGGTCGGTCCGGAAATGTTTCTAGATACTCGCTGTAAGCATCAAGGGCTTCTTGGTAGGACTCTGCCTGAAACATTTTTTCAGCCCTTGAAAATAGCGCATCAGCAGGATCAAGCCTGACAGGGGCCATTTTTGGCACGCAGGACAATAAAAAGAGAACGCCTGTCACAAAAAAAATTATTCGAATCGGTTTCATAAACATAGTTAACATGATGTTGCGATTAAATATTTTACGCTTGACTTTTACTCTGATTCAATAACAAAGGCAAGCATAACCTGAAACTTTACTCGGAGCCCGCTCAAAAATAAGTTCACATTTTGATCCATCGATTCACCTACATAGCTTGGAAAGAGATATGCGCCGTCGTGGAGCGTTCTCTCTCTATTGGGATTCAAATGTGTTTGCCCTGACTGGTCGGCCATTCGCCCTTGCCAAATACCCTGTAAAAATGATATAAACCATCACCTTTTGAAATAAACGCGCTTTTTTTGAATCTAATCCATAAGGACTGAACATCATTTAAAAGGTTATAGCTCCGAAAAGAACCATTTAACAAAATCATCAAAAATCAAGCAAATTCAAAAAATCATGAACAATCAAGATCCAAAACGACCCTCATCACCGAGTGAAAAACCGGCCGGCCACAGCGTTGAGCAAAAACTTGAGAACCTGAGGCAGGGACTCGATGCCATTGACCAGAAAATCGTTTCATTGCTTGCGGAACGCCAGGCTGAAGTCGAACGCGTGGTTGCACTCAAAAAAACCTACAACATTCCTGTCTATCATCCGGCCCGGGAAGAAAACTTGATCTCTCACCGCCGCAATCAGGGAATTAAAGCAGGACTAGACCCGGATTGTATCGAAGAGATCTACCGGCGTATTCACCGCCAGACACGGGTTGAGCAGTCCGCCCAAATGGCTCAAAAAGGGATACGCGCCGGAGCAGCCGTGCTTCTCATCGGCGGTCAAGGGAGTATGGGACAATATTTCCATCGATGGTTTGCCAAAGCCGGTTACCAGGTACGCATCCTGGACCGCCAGGATTGGCCGAACGTTGACAGACTCTGCCAGGATATCGAACTTGCCATGATCAGTGTGCCCATTGAAACAACCACAGCTGTGGCCAAAAGAATCGGCCCTCACCTTCCCC
>JAFCZV010000021.1 GCA_019314155.1 Deltaproteobacteria bacterium | reverse complement strand
AGTAGCGACTCCCCGGCCAAAGCACTCGCCGATATTGGGACAAAGGGCGCTTTGACACACCGTGGCCAATTTCAGTCGCCGCAGGCGTTCCTCCATCCGGCTGACGGCCTTCATATCCACCGGAGGTCGAACTAACCATTGTGGATGTGGGCCCTGCCGGGCAGTCGGGTCGATATAGCCGAAAATTCTCCGAAAGGATGCCGTAAAGCGCGTCTTCACTTCGGAAAGCTCAATCGTTTTTCCGAGTTCATGGCTGATGGAGGTAATTTTTTCATCCGACCGGCCGCAGGGCACTATTAAACGAAACCAATCAGTGTCGGTGTTAACATTCAGTGCGAGGCCGTGAAAGGTGACCCATTTGCGAACGGCGATCCCCACACTGGCTATTTTGGCCCCTCCTACCCAAATTCCAGGCTGTCCCTGCCTAAACTCAGGTACGAGACCAAAGCTTTGAACAACCTGCGCAGCCACATCCAACAGACGATATAAATAGACGTGCAAATCCTTGGATTTCAGCCTGATGATGGGATAGGTCACCATCTGCCCGGGACCGTGGAAAGTGGCGCGGCCTCCTCTTTCGACGGTAAAAATTTCAACATTCTTACGATGCAGCGTATGTTCGGACACACACAGGTCGAATAAACCGCCGCTTCGGCCAAGGGTGACTACCGGCGGATGTTCCACGAACACTAGATGATCGGAGCATCTTCCGGCGATTCTTTCGTCAACCAGTTCTTTCTGGCGTCGAAGCGCATGGCCGTAATCCAAGCGACCCCAGTCAATGATTTTCAGGCTACCGGTCTTTTGCATAAGGATTTAGATTAATTAAAACGTCTCGGAAATTCTACAATTGGTTGAATTTAAGGATCTTTTAATAGCTCCTGGTTTATGCCACTTCCATGGAATTATGGAATCTTGGAATAGTGGAACGTTGGGCTGAAGGAACAATATCATTCTAATTCCTACAGTAACCCATTATTTCATAATTTTGTTCCATCATTCCAATTGTGACCTGCCCGCTCGTGCCCCAGGCCGCCTCGCCTTGCCCGTCCGCCATCGGCTACGCCTTAGGCGAATGCCGGGCAGGCTTGGCTGGCGGGCGGGGCGAAGCGAACTATCTTGAGCTATCCTCGAGGTAAATACAACGCCCAGCTTTTGACATCCCGGGCGGCATCCACCAAAGCCTCTGAAAAAGTAGGATGGATCCGAATGCTGCGAGATAACTCCTGAACAGTGGCTTCCAGTTGCATGGCCAGCACCGCCTCTCCGATCACTTCGGTCGCATTCGTCCCCACGATGTGAACCCCCAGAATTTCTCCATAACGTGCGTCGGATACGATTTTAACTGCACCGTCCACTTCGTTGTATGCCATTGCCAAACCGTTGATGGAATAGGGAAAGCTCCCTGTTTCGATATCAAGCCCCTGGTTTTCGGCCTCATCTTCAGAAAGCCCGACAGAGGCCATCTGTGGATGGGTCCACAGGCAACGGGGGATGAGTCTAAAGGGGTATTTGCTTGTATGTCCCATGGCATTTTCTGCGGCAAAAACAGCCATGGAAGAAGCCCCATGACTGAGCATCCAGCCGCCCGTTACATCACCAATGGCATATACGCCTTTCGCCGACGTCTGTAGCTGGTCATCCACCCGGATGCCCCCATCACCGTTCAACTTTACGCCCATGTTTGTAAGCCCCATACCGGAAGTATTGGGCACCCGTTTCGAGACCAGAATCTTTTCTACAGTTACGGTCTGCTCCTTTTTCCCAACGATCTTGCAGGCTGCGCCTTTCTTGGTCTTTTTCATCTCTTCAAGGGTGCCACGCACGATGATCTCCACACCGTTTCCCCGCAACGCTTGGGCGAGGCGCTGGCTGGTTTCTGAATCTTCTTTGGGCAAAATGCGCGCTGTTTCGGCTGCCATGGTGACCTTGCAACCAAAGACGGAGAGCAGGTGCGCCATCTCGACTTCGATGTATCCGGAGCCGCAAATCAGCACCGAGGACGGCGGTTCGGACATGTCCAGCACTTCGTCGGTCGTGAGCGCGGCCATTTCTACACCCGGCACATTCGGCTCGGCCAGCGAACTGCCTGTGGCGATAATGATCTTCTTCGCTTCGACGTTTCGGCCTTCAACATCGATATGCCGGACACCTTTTAACATTGCCCGTCCTCTGACAATTTCAACGCCGTTATTCTGCAACAGTGCTTCCATGCCCATGCGGATTTCCGCTGCCACGCCGCTTTTACGTTCAACAATGGCCTGGTAATCCGTTTTCGGATCCGATACTTGAATACCGAATTCATGGCCTGCGCGGACGCGCTGAAGCAACTCCGCTGCCCGCAGCCATATCTTGCTCGGAATGCAACCTTTGTTCACACATGTGCCGCCCATATCCGCGGCTTCGATCAACACGGCTTTCCCTCCGAGTTGGGCAGCGCGGATTACTGCTGCATAGCCGCCTGATCCGCCTCCAATTACTGCAACATCATACATAAAATTAACCTCGTACTCTCCCTGTCTACTCTATGGTAACATCAACATAGGTTCCTGCAGATACCTGGCCAGGTCTTTTAAAAAGGTCATAGCCGGAGCCCCGTCCACTACTCTGTGATCAAAGGTGAGGCTGAGCGTCATCATTTGTCGAATGACAACCTCACCGTTGACGACCGCCGGCTTCTCGACAACTCTGCCGACACCGAGAATGCCGGTTTCAGGTGGATTTATAATCGGCGTAAACCCGTCCATGCCGAACATGCCGACATTGGTAATGGTAAAGGTGCCGTCGGTCACCTCGTCTATGCCAAGGACGCCTTTGCGTGCCTTCCCGGCCAGCTCCCTGGCCTCTTTGGCGATTTGCAGCAGGCTCTTTTTATCCGCGTACCGCAGCTTCGGCACGATCAAACCTTCTTTCAACGCCACGGCAATACCCATGTGCACCGCATTATGAAGAATAATTTCGTCACCAACTAAGGTGGAATTCATGCTCGGATGACGTTTCAAGGCGTATGCGGTCGCCATGATGATGATGTCATTGTAAGATATTTTGACTTCTTCTTTCTTATACTCCTCTCGCACCAGATTCCTGAAGCGCACCATCTCGGTAACATCGACTTCGGTAAAGGTGCTCAATTGGGCGGTGTTTTGCAAGCTGGCATGCATGTTATCGGCGATAACCTTGCGAATCCCTTTCATTGGGATCACTGTAACCTCGGAAGGTGCCTCCTCCGGAACACCCTTTTCTGCGGCAAGTGTGCGCTCCACATCTTCTTTCGTTATTTTACCGCCTTCGCCGGTTCCCTTAATTTTGAAAATGTCCAGTCCTTCTTGCTTTGCGATTTCCATCGCCAATGGGGTAATTCTGGGAGCAGGCGGTCCCTCCTCGTAAAACTTCAACACATCGAATTCCTTGATTCGTCCGCCGGATCCCGTGCCCTGAACCATGGCCAGTTCGACGCTCAGTTCTTTTGCCAGGCGACGTGCGGCCGGTGTAGCCAATACGCGTGTCTTTTCCGCCGGTTTTGACGCTGCTTCCGATTTTTTGGACGGATCCGCTTCCACCTCGACCACCTCACCAACTTGGATACCCTCAATACGTTCAGGTTGCTCTCCGGCCTCTGCTACAATGGCCAAGATCGTTCCAACCGGCACAGTCGTTCCCGCCGGAAAGACAATTTGAAATAAAATCCCGTTTGCCGAACATTCTACGCTGTTTGTAATTTTCTCCGTTTCTATTTCGAATAAATCCTCTCCTTTCTCAACGGAGTCACCCTCATTTTTATACCACTTCGAGATTTTGCCCTCTTTCATGGTCATACCCAACTTTGGCATTTTAATATTTACACTCAACTCTAAAGCCCTCCTAATAAAACATCTGCTTTTTACTTACCTGAGAATACAGCCAGTTTGAATATAGCTTATTTCACTATTCTAATACCACAGTTGTGGTTATCAGATCGAAATATTCACGTCCAAGGGATAGATTCAAAAATGAAAAGTCTATCTCGGTGCTACAGAAATTAATTTTATAAACAGCATATTATTGAGATTAAAGTAGATTAGTTTTGATACGCATGTTTGCGCGATGTTATGCCGGAAATTCGATTTGCTGTGAACGAGAATTTTTGAAAATAGTAAAAGTTTTATAAGCGTTTGAGTCTTTCTCTATAATTTCTTGCATCTATACTTTTTCAAACTATTACATGCAAAAACCTTATAAACTTATAATACTAAAACATCTAAAAAGCAATTATTTTTGGATCATCTCCCGATTAGTTGTAGTTAATTAGGGTAAAATAAGTGTGTTGTCTCCAATTGAGCGAGTGTGATCTCAGAGGGTTCAAGGATTCAAGGTTCCCTGTCAAAATGCCCGCCGGGACAGGCAAGGTTCGAGTGAAATGCTAAAGAATTACAAAGATTTGAAAGTCTGGGAAAAGTCATACGAACTCTGTTTAAAGATATTTGGATTACGTTAGGATGCTTTACATATCTTATGGTTCTGTTTGCGCACTGGAAACGCAGATATTATTAGCGGGGATTTAGATTTAATTGAAAAAGGTGAATTGGGTACACTAAATAAAGACATTGCAAAAATCGAAAGAATGTTAAAGGCGCTGATAAATTCTTTAAAAAACAAACCCTTGACCCCTGGAATCCTCGAACCCTCTTCTCCAACTAAATTGGAGAAGAACCATATTTTTTACAGCCATTTTCTTTAATTTCCTCAATCATATATGCTTAATGCCACCCCCTCTTGCCGGCATAAATTAGACGCAGACATTTATCACCAAAAAACCAACCAGCTCATATTATTCCAAATTAAAGGGGTTGATCTGTATGGTGAAACCGGACACAGCTCGACCTCAGCACCAAGGGCAGTTAGCATTACCGGAATGAACAAAACGTACAACAATGCATAGCATAAACAAGGCGTTTGAGAGGCATTTTAGGATTGAATCTGATGAGGTGGCTCATTTTTAAACGACCATTATTGGCTCACTTTATCACGACCATCTACAGGTGTATTAGGGTGGTATGAAATAAAATTAATGCAAAAGGAAATACATCACACTTTAAAGATTCTACACTTTTAACGAAGGAAGCATAATTTCTTCAAGTCGCTTTCTTTGCCCTTCAAAAAGCTCTTTGTCTTTCACTCTGTCAAATTTGATCATTTTCCCAAAACGAATCAATACCTTTGAAAAAGGTTTTGGAAGAAGAAATTTATCCCAACTGTTAAAATACCATCCATTCTCTGCAAAAGAATAAACAGGAACGATCACGGCATCGGTAGCATGTGCTAAACGGATTAAACCAGCCTTAACTTTCCCTGACGGCCCTCTTGGTCCATCTACAATATGACCCGCAAGTTTGGACTCCTTTAAATTTACAATCATTTTTTTTAAAGCATCCCTCCCGCCTTTTGAAGAAGAACCACGCACTGGATTCCAACCATGACGAATAGCAATCTTAGCTACTATTTCACCGTCTTTGCTCTGACTAATCATGATACTTGGGTTGAAGTTTTTATATTTTTTAAAAGTACGAATAACAGAAAAAAATTGTTGGTGCCAGGCGCAAAGCAATACAGAATTACCATTCTCGAGATAATCCATCCATTCTTTTTCATTTTCAACTTTTAAACGGAACGTCAATGAATAGGCTTGAACAAAACGATAAAAGAAAGATATGAACAGTTCTGATGTAAGTAAACGGTCTAATTTTATTTGCATGTTGTTATCATTTGTATAGCTTCTAATCATGAAATTCCAAAAATTGAAGATTTCGAATTGAAATGGAAAAAGGGATACAGCTTGCCAAAACCACAAGCTGAAACTAATTTTTATTCATTACATATACCATAAAAAATGAATAGGGTAAACTCACTGAAAAAGATTCGCCCTATTGAAAAACGATATCACAGGTTCTGAACCAACTGTTAAAATGTTGGATACAGAAATCACAAGTCTTGGATTGATGATTTCTTCATACATAAATCATAACTATTGGTGGATATTTATGATTCAAGTGTCAATGGAGAGTGCCTGAATAAAATCAAGTTTAATTTTTATTTTATCCACAAACCTATTTATTAGAAGACCAGGTCTTGTCATTCGGATCGATTCGCCAATAGTCTGCCGGCTTGCCGCACCATTCAAGAAATTGTCTTGTATCATTCCCGAGCTGTTTTATTGTCCATTGCCGAGTCGATCGGTTCCATGTTGTATCAATCGAGGTTGTTCGGCCAGACATTTTCATCTTTTTAATTACACTTTTACGCGATGCAATAGGCAAATGGGAGTATGGGATGCGAATCGAAGGATTTACACCGATAAACTCAAAAACGTCGGCAAGCACTACATCTGGATTAGTAACGTACTCATCGAACCATATGATCTTGATTCGTTGGTCCGGAAAGTGCTTCCGGTATGCGCTGATATTTTTCCAGTATCGGCTTGATTCAATAATGTTTGGCTTTTTTCGAACCATATCATTTATTGAGATGTTTTCGAACAGGAAGCTTGGCGTTGACATCCACTCGGCATAAGCAGATTCCATTCGGTCAAGTGGATGGCGGACTGAATAAAGGATTTTTGCGTCCGGAACATGCTTTATAATCCGTGATATCGTATTAGGAAAGGCGTTTATTCGTGAGTATGACGTGGATGCATCGATGATAGCCCTTTCGCCATTGTAGTCTGAAAAAAGGGACATGTACCAGTCCCAACCGCGTGCATAATGCCGGTTTTCGGAGAAGAAATGCGGCTCTTTTCCTTTGACAACGAAAACATCGGGGTGATGCGAAAGCATCACACTGATGCTGGTAGTCGCCGACTTTTGTGCACCGATTAATAGGAAATTGGGTTTCGACATGCGCGTCCTTGTGTTTTCTTACCATAAGCACAACCCAAAATAAATCTATGCTGATTTTATAGATTAATAGAAGGTTGTCTCGACTGCGGAAGTCGATCTGTCCAGCGATATGGACTAATTGAAAAGATGTCTGGAGGTCCTGATCTAAAAAAACCTATGCACCCAATGATGAAAGTTTAAAGGACGAGGTCGAAAAAGAGACGAGGGCCCCGGTCCGGAAGAAAAAAGTCGCTAGCGCCGAGGGGCAGATGATCACCGTCGCATTTGCCTTCATCACCCGGTGTTGATTCGATTAAATCCTCCAGGATCTGTGATTTTTCTTTCATCGGATATTTCTTGGCGATGTTTCAAAATGTCGACAGGTTTGTATTGACTTGGTTTACCCAAGTAGACAATTGCTGTCTTTATTCTGGACCTTTCAATTCCTCCGCGGTGATTTTTACCCACTGAAGAAGACGCTCTCGTAGCTTCGCTTCCACATTTAGTTCGCTTATTCTTTTTGTAATGATTTTTACATCAATCATTTTTTCGATAAGGAGCAAGCGAACAAATTCTTTGTCCTTTTCCCTGTAGGCTGCAAGCTTGCTGGCAGCAAGATCATGCGCCTCAATACACAACCCTGTCTTACTGTGCGTCATAATTGGATCGCTGACTGATATGGTTCTTTGTTCCCAACCGTCGGGAAGTTTTGCAGATTCAATAAGTATTCCATGGACATAAAAACCCGTGTGTTTGATGGAACATAGACAATTCACCTAAAGCAGCATCGATATCATCAACGGTTTCAGGTCGATTCTTCGGCTGGATATCAACTTCGATTGATGCGCGGAGGCTTTCCGGTGCGTTTGGAAATTCTCCTAGAATCGCTTGAGAGCCGAATATCCATAGCTCGGTGTCCTTTGAGACATCACAAGCTGCCCGGATTGCGTGTTCAAGTTGATCACGTGTCAATTTTATCCTCCAAATCACTGACCAGTTGAGCCCGTTCGTCTAAGGTTAATATGGCAAAAAAGGGATTGCTCTGCCGAAGGCGATTGGCTCGTTCACTGGTTGAGGTTAAAAACCGGCACAGTCGTTGAATGGAATACATATTGAGGATGTCACGCCACTCCATTAGATCTCCGGAAGCCGTTCCTTGATCTTCCTTTAACAAGCGATCGATATGCTCTTTTGAACGCCACAAGAGAGAAGTATCCTGTTCGATGGCCTTGGCCAACTTGCGAGATAGTATGTGCAACCGCCGATCCTTTTCCCCATGTGTCAACGGTTTCTGTGTCTGCTGCCTTGTAAGGCTTTCTTGTGATGGTATTACTCCGTACAGAGCAATGAAACCGTCAAACATTAGATCGGAAATATCAGCTTTTGTATAGCCTTCGAGTTCAATCGTAAGATCGAAGTCATTTCCCACCTGATTGAGTTTTGTTCGCAATTGGCGAACGCAATTCGTCAGATGGCGGGTTTCATGCAACAACCCTAATGTAAGTGGATCACCTTTTTCCTCCGGCAACGCTTGAATCCATACTGTACGAGGCGGCGGCATAAGATTTTTGATTTCCTTTTTGATCGTGGTGAGCAGTTGTTGATACCGATCCTTTTCCGCCTGAAACAACTCTAATGTGATTTGCATGAGTCTATCCGAACAACGAATTTCATACTGGTGTTTTCGACCGCCTCCCACACGGGATATGAAACCCGATCTAAAGAGCCTTCTAAGTGCTTTTTGAGCGCCAGGCACAGTGAGCCCAGCGCGCTTGGCAACATCCGAAGCGGTAAGAGGGCCATCAACCTCATTCGCCATGACTCTGAGCAGTCTTACCTTAGCTTGTGTGCCGAGAAGTTCATTCAATGGATATTGTAAAGGATTCTGTTCAGAAACAATTGGCCGCATAACAAATTCACCATCTTTCCAGTTAATATCTGGACAAATAGTAAAACTATAATTTTATTTTGTCAACTATTATTTCAATATTATAACAACTATTACTATTTTAAAACTATAGTTTGATTAACGATACCAATATTATTGTGAAATTGCAACTGACCTGCTTTGTCAATCCACCCGTCATATGATGACCAGTCGCCTCCTTAAAACAGGATTTGAGTAGCCGTTGAAGGAGTTGGGTAAAAAATCAAATTAATCTTTGCACGCAACACGATGACTGATTACTGCACTTTAAATACAGATCAAGGTTTGATCCGTTCCATCACTTAAAAAAAACGTTTGAAGCGATTGAACATGGAGGCTTCTTTTTTTCATAGATCCGGTAGTCAAAAAAATCCCGGTAATCTTGCATGATTTTTTCCGGTTCCAAAGACCTCATCTTTTCCGAAGTACTTAACAAAATCCTCATATTGATCCCGAGTTGTTTGCAGGCTCTTCTGCAGGACTTCCGGATTGATTTACAATCAAGGTTCAAGGCAGTAAAATCTGCAATTACGAAGAGTTAAGAGTCTCATTCGTTTTGTTGCATTTTCGGTGAAGCAAAAAGTGATGACAATGGGATGTGGCCCAAAAAGGGCATTGCATTTCTGGATGGGACTAATTAAGCCCCATACCTATAACTAAGCCTACGGCAATACCCAGACCGACAAATATAGACCCAACCACAATTCCAACGGCTATGTTGTTTTCTGCCAATTGTTTGGAAGTGTCGAATGGAGTCATCTTGTCAAAGATTTTATAACCTAATACCATAAATAGTAATGTTAGAATTGCACCAACTATGGCATAACCAAAATTCAATAATGTAATGGAAAACTCCATTATTTCAATACTCCCTTAATTTTGTTAATTTTCCTGATATAACCAATAGTCTCTTCACTTTGTTTGCCTGTAACCTTTGGCAGAGTTTGTTCTATAGACTGCCATAGGTTCATATTCAGCCCTTTTTTCTTTGCTATCCTTTGTGCTTTAAGAATATTTCCTTTCCCGGCATTATAAGAGCCAAACATAAAATTGATTCGATCTTGAAATGAGCGGTCTGCTTTCCATGCTTTCCATATCATTCTATTATAATATATACCTGCGGCAATGTTCCAACGTGGTTGTTCTCTGGTACCCTTGATGCTTGAATTTTTTCTTGAGATTTCTTTAAATGTCTTGGGCATAATTTGCATTACGCCCACTGCACCCACTCTTGATTTAGCTTTTGCTTTCAATCTTGATTCCGCTACTGCCTGAGCCTTAAAGTAAAGCCAGTCAAAATTCACACCAAAATATCTCTTTGAATATTTTGAAAAATACTTATCATATTTTACCACCCTGTTATAGCGTTCAAAGGCTTTAACTTGAAAGGGTACTAAGACCAATAAGAGTATTAGAATAATTCTCTTCATATTCCATTACATCTTGGCTAATGGATTACAACCTATCTTTCATTCCTTCTGATTTTGACGAAAAGCCGAAAGAAGAGTTCGATCCCGAGTACATAGATAAATTGTTTGATTTGGGCTGCCGGATGGCCCAAAACGGCTACCCATGGGAAAAAGCACCCCCCGGATTCAAATCACCCTGACAAAAGCGTGGATTGTCGTTTCAAGTCCTCGCTTCTTATTTTTCGGACGCCCCCATCATTTAGGTTTTTCAGAACTATAGCAATCGTTGTATGTATTGCTATATCCCGGTGTCGAAAAAAAGCCGTGGGGTTGTGTTTATCGCCACATTATCTCGGCGTCATTTCTGAGGGGCAACCTGTGATATTTAAATTTGGGATACCCCACCATCATTGATCCAAAGCTAACATTTCCTTCAGGGAGCCCCAGTTCTTCTTGCATTGGCGGCCAGAAGGTTGCTGCAGCATTAAAGTAGCCCGCCCAGCACGCTCCGAGATCAAAAGACGAAGCAGCCAGTTCTAAGTATGTTAAGGCAATAGTGCAAGAAGCCGGAGCCGATCCATCATCTTGATGGGCATGGGCAATAATAACATGGGGTGCTTTTCTGCATATTGGGTCATTTCCCTTTTCCCAGGAACCAACGACTCGATTCAGGTTCATCGCCGCAACAAGGGGCGAATCTTCTTTGATTAAGTGGCGCATCCAATGAACAACAAATCCAGTTATTCGTTGGACCTCATCCCTTTCATTTATTACCAGCCATTTGACAGGCTGGCGGTTGTGTCCGGAGGGAGCAAAGCGTGCCACATTAATTAGTTTTGTCAGAACCTCTCGCTCAACCTGCTTTTTTTTGTATATTCTTATGGACCTTCGATGGCGTAAGAAATGCTCGACTTGTTCCGGTCCAAATAACCAGTCCTCTTTTACCGGCGGGCACCCTTCTGATTTCATAATTACATGCGACATGGCGCCATGTGGACAAACAGCCACACAATGTCCGCAGCTGATACACAGTTTATTTCCGCCATCGGTAAGGGTGGGAAAGGCATCCTTGTCTTTAAATTCAATGATTCCCATAGGGCAAATTTCAGCACAAATACCATCACGTTTACATTTTTCTCGATCTACGGTTAACAGGCTCATAATTTTGCTCCTCTGTGATTTATTAAATTATATTGGAATTCAGGTGCATACCTATGGATAGCTTTTAAGAATGAAATATTCAAGTGCCAAGATGTATCTATTTTGATTGATTTCTTTGTTTCTATAAGGTATCTTTATACTATCTGTGAAACGGATACGGACAATTTTAGAGAATACACTAAAAATACGAGTTCCGGCGGCGTATTTATCGAAACTGCATCTTCCATGTCTGTTGACGAAGAAGTTTTTATGACGCTTTTCCACTCCAGTTTTGACACCCCTATCCGAGCAAGAGGTAAAATTATTTGGGTCAATCCATAAGGGATGGGTGTAAAATTCAACAACCCAATATCCAGAATATCTTCTGCATGATCACAATACGTGAACCCTGTCGTTGCATTAATAACCCAGAACGCGATGAGAATGATGTGTGCCATGTCCCGACATCGAGAATGGAAAGATTTTAAATATAGCATAGAAGGATATTTGAAAAAAAAGAAGATTCCAGATCTTCTTTCGATGGTTAAAAAACTGACGCCCGGAAGAGAAGTGATTTGGATATTGGCAACGCTCGTTGTAACCGGCCTGACGGTTTTTATGGTCATTTGGTTTTTCGTAGTGCCGAATCTATAGAGGAAAGAGGTTTTTATGTTGGATAAAAAAATCGTTGAACTGGCGTGCCGGCGGACGCAACTGGAAATGAAAGAGGAATGGGAACAGCTCCGGAAGGAACTCAATGCGATAAAAACGAAAATGGCTGTGCAAGGCGCGTTGGGTTCCGGCGCGACACTGGTTCGGATTACCGATCTGTGTGCTCGAGCCGTAAACAATCGGGCGCATTTAATATGGCACATCCTGTATCGATTTATTACAACAACGGGTATAAATTATTCCGATGAACTGTCTTCAGAGCTAAAGGCGTTGATCGCCCATGAACTGCCCGAAGAATTACCTGATTTCAAAGGTTATATCAAAAACACCATTAAAATACTTAATGCGCCGAAAACGGCCGAGAAGCTGTTATATCAGCTCGATAATGCCAGAGATCATGCATTGAATAAAGTTGGAAATGAAATCGATCTGTTTGTACAATCATTAAAGAAAAAAAGCGAAATGACTGAAACCGGTGTGGAATCACAGATCTTCAACATGTATTCTCCCGCAGCTCCCATTCAGACCATCGATGGGGAACTCTCCCGGCAGCTGATAAACGCTTTGGACGCTATAAAACCCGGCATCAACCAACTCCAAGATCTGCCGGAACACCCCAAAAGTGAGATTATCGAAATTATCGGAGACTGTCGTACAGAACTCGAAAAAGCCAAGCCGAATATAACGAAATTACGTAGTCTGTTAACCACGGTGGGTACATCGATTCAGAACAATCACAGTTTGAAACCAGGGTATGACGTGTTGAAGCAGGAACTTACGTACCTGGGAATATCATTGTTTTAACCATTGAAGCCCACTTTGCCCAGGCACAGAAAATGGAGGCCGTCGGCACTCTGGGCGGAAAGATTACCATCAAGACGGCGTAGAATCTCCAAGCGCTGCGTCCGGATGATCTACATGTCCGGGTATTTGGATGATACCATTGCCCGCCGCGGAATTCTGTCAACCGGCGTAAATTTTCTTGAAAAGCCTTTCTCCTCGAAAGGTTTGGCGGGCATTGTGCGAAAACATAGAGGGGTCGGGTCGAAAGCGCCGGTAAAAGCCGGCACTTTCGACCTGACCCCTATGTTTTCCCAAAGGGTTAATCTCACGGTGAAAGATATCATAGCGACCGTGACTTTTATTTAAAGGTTAATACACAGAGAATTGCGGATCCGAGCCGATATGCGGTGACTTTTCATATAGTCGGAGGGCGATCCACTTACCATTTGCAAACTGATGAGTCGCTTTCTGACCGCAGCCGTAATCACATATTTTTTCCATTTCCGCCCCTTTTTTAATGGATCGTTGGCCCAAAATCTATATTTTCCTTTTTAGCCTCAATATCAAAACTATAAGTGTCATGTGCTTCTTTTTTGTGTTGGTTTATAGTAAATCTCATT
>JAFCZV010000020.1 GCA_019314155.1 Deltaproteobacteria bacterium | reverse complement strand
AGCCAAGCGTCTGTCCACGGCGTTTGATTCCGTAACATTATACGGATACGATCCGGATCCAAGACCCGATATTTACGGCAAGGTAGGGACTTCGGGAGTCAGTGTATGCACCCTTGACGATGTCAAAGTTTTATATGATGGTTTTAATCTTTGCGCCCCCAGCACATCGGTTTCCATGACCATAAACGGCCCTGCACCCATAATGCTTGCCATGTTTTTAAACACGGCTGTAGACCAGCAGCTTGATGTGTTCCGAAATGACAAAGGAAGGGCGCCTACGGGAAAAGAATACAACGACATTCGTTCCATGACGTTGTCCAATGTTCTGTCCAATGTTCGGGGTACGGTTCAGGCGGACATTTTAAAAGAGGATCAGGGGCAAAACACCTGCATTTTCTCCATTGAATTTGCGCTGAAAATGATGGGAGATATCCAGGAATATTTTATAAAAAATGATGTTCGCAATTTCTATTCGGTTTCCATTTCAGGATACCACATTGCCGAGGCCGGCGCCAATCCGATTACTCAACTGGCCCTTACCCTGGCCAACGGCTTTACCTATGTGGAATACTATCTGTCCCGGGGCATGCCCATAGACAGTTTTGCTCCCAACTTGTCCTTCTTCTTTTCCAATGGCATGGACTCTGAATATACAGTGATTGGAAGGGTGGCAAGACGCATATGGTCCGTCGCTATCCAAAATAAATACGGCGGGTCGGTCCGGTCCCAGATGATGAAATATCATGTGCAGACATCCGGCCGCTCCTTGCACAGTCAGGACATCCAGTTTAACGACATCCGGACAACCCTTCAGGCGCTCTGTGCGGTTTATGACAACTGCAACAGTCTTCACACGAACGCCTTCGATGAAGCCATTACAACGCCCAGCAATGAATCGGTCCGGCGTGCACTGGCCATTCAGCTCATCATCAACCGGGAGTGGGGCCTTGCCAAGAATGAAAATATGAACCAGGGCAGCTTTATGGTAGAGGAACTGACGCGGCTTGTGGAAGAAGCGGTTCTTTTGGAATTTGACAGGATTGCCGAACGCGGCGGCGTACTCGGAGCCATGGAAACCGGTTACCAGCGGAGCAAGATTCAGGAGGAATCGATCTATTATGAGAATCTAAAACATACCGGCGAATTGCCGATCGTTGGTGTCAATACCTTCCGGGATCCTGACGCCGATCTGGAACAGTTATCTGAATGCATTGAACTGTCCAGGGCCACCGAAGCTGAAAAGGAATCACAACTCAAGCGCTTGGAGGAGTTCAAAAAACGGAATGAAAAAGAAGCCCCGAAAATGCTGGAGCGTCTCCAGAAAACCGTCCTGTCAGGAGATAATATCTTTGCCGAACTTATGGAGACCGTCAAGGTATGCACGCTGGGGCAGATTACACAAGCGTTGTATGATGTGGGGGGGAAGTATCGACGGAATATGTAGCGGGAAGGCCTGAAAGGGAAATGCCTGAAAAAGAAAATGCCTAAAAAGAAAATGCCTAAAATGATCTAAAATGCCTAAAATGATCTAAAATGCCTAAAATGATCTAAAATGCCTAAAGTTGAAATGCTTAAAACCATTAACTCTGAACTCTGAACCCGAAATAACGAATATCGAATAATGAATAATGAATAATGAATATCGAATATCGAATGACAAATGACGAACCTCTGAACCCTGAACCCGAAATAACGAATATCGAATAATGAATATTGAATAATGAATATTGAATAACGAATATCGAATGACAAATGACGAACCTCTGAGCCCTGAACCCTGAACCTCTGAACCTCTGAACCTCTGAACCTTTGAACTCTGAACCCTGAAAAAATATAAAAGGAGCTAATATGAAAGAAGCAGTAATTGTGAGCGCGGTTAGAACACCGTTGGGGAATTTTAACGGTTCTTTCGGTAGTACGGGAGCCAACGACCTTGGGGCCGTGGTGATTGAAGCGGCGGTTGAACGTGCCGGAATAAAAAAAGATCATGTCAATGAAGTGATAATGGGAATGGTTCTTCCGTGCGGCTGCGGTCAAAATCCTGCCAGGCAGGCGGCCGTCAAGGCCAATATGCCCTATGAAGTTGAATGTATTACGGTAAACAAGGTCTGCGGCTCAGCCTTAAAGGCGGTCATGCTGGCGGCCCAGGCTATCCAGGTCGGGGATGCGGATGTTGTTGTTGCCGGGGGGATGGAAAACATGAGCATGGCTCCGTATTATCTTGAAAAAGGTCGTTTCGGATACCGCATGGGATCGGGCAAGATCGAAGACCACATGGTTCATGACGGGCTATGGGATATTGTCAACGATTTTCACATGGGGATTTCAAACGAACTGTGTTCGGAAAGGTATAACGTCAGCCGTGAAGACCAGGATCGTTATGCTGCCGAATCCTATCGTCGCGCTTTTGAAGCCATCCAAAAAGGACGATTCAAAAAGGAAATTGTTCCCGTTGAAATCCCACAGCGAAAAGGTGATCCTGTCATTTTTGATGAGGATGAATGTCCCCGCGAGACGACGTATGAACACTTGTCAAAAATGAGGCCTGCATTTAAAAAGGATGGAAGAGGGACTGCAGGCAACGCGTCCATCATCAGCGACGGTGCTGCAGCGGTGGTGGTCATGTCCAAAGACAAAGCAGAAGAATTGGGCTGTGAGATCATAGCGACCATCGGTGCCCAGGCATCATTTGGCATGGACATGAAATACCTGCTTGTGTCGCCGATTTGGGCCATTCCCAAATGTTTGAAAAAAGAAGGAATTTCCATAGAGGATGTCGATCTTTTCGAGATCAACGAAGCTTTCAGCGGTTCGACGGTGGCGGTGCTGCAGACGCTTGAACTGGATCCTTCCAAGGTCAATGTGAACGGCGGAAGCGTTTCGCTGGGACATCCCATCGGCGCAAGCGGATGCCGGGTGCTGGTTACCCTTTTATATGAAATGATGCGCCAGGACAAAAAAGTCGGGGTCGCTTCCCTGTGCCTGGGCGGCGGTGAGGGGGTTGCCATGGTGGTAAAAAGATAAGGAGATGAATATGGACATCAAAACATTCGGCATTGTGGGAGCGGGTCAGATGGGGAACGGCATCGCTCAAGTTGCCGCCATGAGCGGCCTTGAGGTGATCATGAGCGACATTGCCGCTGAACTTGTTGAACGGGGCCTTGAAACCATCAAGAAGAATTTGCAGCGCGGTGTTGAAAAAGGGAAAATGACCGTTGAAACGATGGATGGTGTTCTGGGAAGAATCACCGCCAGCGTTGACATCAAGGATATGGCATCTGCCGATTTTGTGGTAGAGGCCGCCACCGAGCATGAACCGATCAAGTTTCAAATATTCGAAGATCTGGATCGAATCTGTGCATCGCATGTGATTCTGGCTACCAATACATCGTCTATTCCCATCGGAAGGGTTGCAGCCTGTACAAAAAGGCCGGATAAAATTATCGGGATGCATTTTATGAATCCTGTTCCGGTGATGAAACTTGTCGAGGTGATCCGGGGATTGGCAACCTCGGACGACACGTTTAAAACAACCTTGGACCTGGCTGTCCGGTTCGGCAAAACACCGGCCGAAGCAAACGATTATCCCGGCTTTATCGCCAACCGGATTCTAATGCCCATGATCAACGAGGCGGTTTATTGTCTGTACCAGGACGTTGGATCCCGGGAAGATATCGACACCGTCATGAAACTGGGGGCGAATCATCCAATGGGCCCGCTGGCACTGGCGGATCTCATCGGCCTGGATACCTGTCTTGCAATTATGGAAACCCTTTTCGATGGATTTAAAGATTCAAAATACCGCCCCTGTCCGCTGCTTCGGAAATATGTGGAGGCCGGCTGGCTGGGCAGAAAGACGGGTCGGGGATTCTATGAATACCCATAAGGAGGCGTTATGGCTAAGAAGAAAGCCGAGGCTCTGGCCCCGGTCGGAAAGAAGATAAAGAAGGAGCGGTTAAAGAAAAAAATGACCCTTGATCGTGTGGCCAATGAAACCGGTTTTTCTACCGATTATCTAAAAGAAATCGAGAGCGGTAAAAAGATTCCGCCGGTGGGAGCGCTTTTGCAGATTGCCAGGGCGCTGGAGATCGATTCGGGCTTTTTCCTCAGAGAACAGGAGTCGAGCTTGAGGCGTCGTATCAAGGCCTACACAAAACGCACGGAAAATTATGCCTATACAACCCTGACGCCCGGGGCAGAGAATAAACATTTGAAGGCGTTCAAGGTCTCGATTGACGCCATGCAGGATCACAAGGGCGTGGGATATCAGCACGAGGGTGAAGAGTTCGTCTATGTGCTGGCCGGAAAAGTCGAAGTGACGGTCGGTGATCATATCAATATCCTCGATGTCGGGGAATCTCTTCATTTCAACTCGGGGATACGGCATAAATTGACAAATATCGGAGAAGAAAAAGCAGAGATGCTGGTCATAATTTATGGTCCGTAGCTTTGAGAACTTAGGGTTCGCACAAACGAATTTATTTTGAAAATGTTAAAAGGAATAATCGATGTCTTTTGCACTGACGGATGAGCAGATCATGATTCAGACCATGGCCAGGGAGTTTTCGAGGAAAGTCGTTGCGCCGACCGCTGCGGAACGCGATGAGTCCAAGGAATTTCCGGTTGAAAATCTTAAAAAGATGGGAGAACTGGGGCTTATGGGAATGATGGTCCCGTTTGAATATGAAGGGTCCGGTGCCGATACGGTGAGTTATGTCCTGGCCCTTTCCGAGATTGCCTATTCCTGTGCTTCAACCGCAGTGGTTATGTCGGTTCACAATTCCATTGTCTGTGAAAGCATCTACCGGTTGGGCACCGAGATGCAGAAGGAAAAGTTTTTAAAACCGCTTTCAAGGGGAGACATCATCGGCGCCTTTGCCATGACCGAACCCCATGCCGGCTCGGATCCTGTCCGGCAGTCGACCACCGCTGTCCGAAAAGGTGATGCGTACATTATAAACGGCACAAAACGGTTTATCACATCAGGAAGGAATGCCGGATTGGTTATTGTTACGGCCATCACGGATGAAAAACAGCGTCACCACGGTATCAGTGTGTTTATTGTTGAAAAAGATACTCCCGGATTTATTGTGGGAAAAGAGGAAAATAAAATGGGTCTCCGTGCTTCCGATACTACGGACCTAATCTTAAACGATTGCATCGTTCCTGCTGAAAACAGATTGGGGAATGAGGGAGACGGTTTTAAAATCGCCATGAAAGCACTGGACGGCGGACGCATCGGTATCGCGGCCCAGTCGGTGGGGGTTGCACAGGCGGCATTCGATGCTGCAGTAAAGTATGCTAAAAAAAGAGAGCAGTTCGGCCGGCCGATTTCCAAATTTCAGGGCCTGCGCTGGATAATCGCGGACATGGCAACAGAAATAGAAGCGGCACGACAGTTAATGCTTTCAGCCGCCGCCATGAAAGACAGGGGCGAAAAAATTATCGCGCAGGCGTCCATGGCCAAGCTTTTTGCCTCTGAAATGGTCAATCGGGTGACTGCAAAAGCGTTGCAGATCCATGGCGGGTATGGATTTATTAAAGACTATCCGGTTGAACGTTTTTACAGGGATGCCCGGGTTTTTACAATTTATGAAGGAACTTCGGAAATTCAGAGAGTGGTTATCTCCAACCACATATTAAAGGATAAGCGTCGGCCCTCACATGGGTCGTGAAAATCGGGTTTCTATTCTTTGAAAATTTTGGCCGCCAGATCGATATCTTCCGGACAAAACACAAAAAGGCATTTTTCATCAGGTGACGAA
The DNA here is from genome assembly GCA_019314155.1 of Deltaproteobacteria bacterium. Classification (GTDB taxonomy): domain Bacteria; phylum Desulfobacterota; class Desulfobacteria; order Desulfobacterales; family UBA11574; genus JAAXQD01. The sequence continues at coordinate 12,676 of JAFCZV010000020.1, read as the reverse complement.
ACCGTTCCGTAAACATAGTTGATGTTGATGCCTTCCTTTCCAAACTTATTTGTGATGGCTGCAAGTGAACCCGGTTTGTTTTCAAGTTCAAGGGTCATCACCGGCATAATATCGAAAAGGTAATCATTTTTTGACAACAGATCGATGGCCTTGTCCGTCTGATCAACAATCATCCGAATCAGAGCGAATTTGGCCGAGTCTTTCCGCATGGAATTGTAGCTGGCAACCGAAGCGATCCGCTTTATGGATTTCCCCCGGGCATCGATGTTGATGCGCTCGTTTGAAAACAGTGACGCCAGTTTTCCAAGTTCTCCGGGAACGTTTTCCAAAAATAGTGATATTTCTGTCCTGACCATGTTTTACTCCTACTTTTTAGCGTTTTAAAAAACCGTATGTATTCAGGGGGTGCGCTTCCCCATTTCACTCTTGCGTCTACGTGTCTGGTCATTTCAATGGCTTAGCAGCGGTGGCACTCCGCCAACCCGCCTGCCATGCAAGCTCGCCCGCCAGCCAAGCCCGCCCGGCATTCGCCTGAGGCGAAGCCCATGGCGGACGGGCAAGGCGAGGCGGCTTGGGGCACGAGCGGGCAGGTATCGTTACACGGGAAAGCGCACCCCCTGAATACATACAAAAAAATAATATAGTCGTTTCAAAATACTTTCACAAGCAAAATTAAGGTTTGCTGGATTTCTTGCGATTGAAACAATTGATTAAAAATTTCTGCCACACGGCAAAATATTCATTCCCGCCCACCAGATAGGTGTCATTGTGATCTGCGCCCGGGATTTCATAAAAATCTTTGGGAGACGACGCTTTTTCAAACAGACGACGGGCCATGGAAGCCGGAATGGTTTGATCAAATTGTCCATGGACGAACAGAAGGGGTGATTTTATATTCTCGATCAAGGATAGGCTGTCATATTTGACGGTCGATGTCGGCTGCGGTGCAAAGAAAGGAAAATAACGTTGCATCATATCGTCCGTTGACGTGAACGCGGCTTCCAGAATGACCCCCAGACAGTCTTCCCTGCTGGCGATATCGACGGCGAGGGCGGTTCCCAGGGACCGACCGAACAGCAATACAGATGATGCTTTAAACCCCTTGTCTCGGATTAGATATTGAAATGCTCCGTGGGCGTCTGAAAAAGTCCCGGCCTTCGATATTTCCCCTTGGCTCAGGCCGTATTCACGGTAATCAAAAATGAAGATCGGAATCTGAAGGGCATCATGAAGCTTTTTAAGATTGTGCAGCCGGTGACTGATATTTCCGGCATTGCCATGAAACCACAGAAGTACCGCACGCGTATCCGGACCGTTCACGAACCAGCCGTGCAGACGGGTGCTGTCCTGGGCCGGAAAGAACACATCTTCGTAGTCGTCCAATCGGTAATCTTTGGGGGTGGCTTCGATGAAGCTATCCGGAAAAAATACAATACCTTTTTCAGACATAATATCCATCCTTGACGAATTTTACAAAAAAATAGCCTTATCTTCCTGATCTGTCAAGGAATATGCGTTTAAGGCTCAGGGTGAACGCATATGATTTCGGTACAGCGAAGCGACGGCGTGTATCTCTTTCCAACCGACTGGCTGTTTGAAGGGCTTTAGCACGCGTTAGACCGAGCCGAATGAAATTATGATTTAAAACATCCATCGGATGTTTTATTGACGAATTGTTCTTTATAACTCTGGCACGGCTCGGGCTTACGGGTGCTTAAGCACAAGTTTCAGTCGGTTGGAAAGAGATACACGCCGTCGTGAAGCGTTCTCTCTATTGGGATTCAAATGCGTTTGCCCTAGCTTAAGCCTTTACAGTGAAATCCCATGGACATCAAAAAACAAGAATCTTTACAACTTGCGAATATTGTGCGATAAAGTCGAAAATGATCTTTCTTCCCACATTAAGACAATTGGATTTTCGCTTCTATGCTCCGAGAATTCTCCATTAGAAACTTTGCCATCATCGACGACCTTCAGATATCTTTTTCAGAGGGACTGGCCATCTTAAGTGGTGAGACCGGCGCCGGCAAATCCATTATCATCAATGCCGTCAATCTTCTCCTCGGCAGCCGGGCGACGGCAAAACTCATTCGTACCGGTTACGAAACAGCAGAACTCGAAGCATTGTTTCAAATAAAAAAACAAAGCCCCATTGCCAAAATTATGAAAGACAACGGATACAATCCTGAAGAAGGGCTGTTGATCAGAAGGATTATTTCCAGGAAAGATCGACACCGGATTTATATCAATGGACGCCTTACCACCATTGGGATACTGAATCTTATCACCGAAAATCTGGCCAGTATATCCGGACAGCACGCTCATCAAGGGTTGTTAAAGGAAGACCAGCAGCTGGCAATCATCGATCAATTTGGCGGGTTGACGGCTGTGCGTGAGAAAGTATCCAGGTGTTTTCATGAAATCGTTCCGCTGATTCGGAGATTGAATGACCTGAAGCATAAAAGGGACCGGCAGGCGGAACACATACAGCTGCTCGAATTCCAGCAAAAAGAGATCCGGCAAGCATCGGTATCACCCGGAGAAGATACTGCCCTGGAACAAGAACGGACACGTCTGAAAAACAGCGAAGCACTTTTCCAGACGGTTCAGGGTGGCATCGAAATGCTTTATGATTCACATGGCGCTGCTGTTGAAGTCCTTTTGGTTGTGAAGAAAGATCTTGACAAGGCTTCGACCATAGATCCTTTGCTTGCTCCAAAGGCGGAGCGTATCGCTGAAGCAGCTTTTCATCTTGAAGATATTGCGGATGAACTTAGAACGTATTTGAAAAACATACAGACGGACGAAAGCCGTCTGGATACGGTTGAAGAGCGACTTGACACCCTCGTTAAGCTGAAGCGCAAATACGGAGGCTCGCTGGAAACGGTGCTTTTACGTCTTGAATCCATTGATCATGAGTTTTCGGAAGTGGAAAATTTATCCGGGAATATCGCCGATACTGAAAAAAAGCTTTTTGAACTGCATGGCAAATTGACCGAACTGACCCATAAACTCTCCAGGGATAGGAAAAAAACAGCAAAAACACTGGCTCAAAAAGTAGAAAAAGAACTGACCTCTCTTAAGATGCCTCACACAAAGTTTAAAATATCGTTTCGGACCATGCCGGCGGATGAAGATGTCGATCCTTATCTTACAATCGAAGAGAAAACCGTCTTCGAAACCGGGATCGACCAAGCAACCTTCCGGATTGCTCCGAATGTGGGAGAACCGCTGAAACCGCTTCCCAGCATTGTTTCAGGCGGCGAACTGTCGAGAGTGGTGCTCGCTTTAAAGGCCATACTGGCCGAAACAGAAGCGGTGGAGACCATTGTGTTCGATGAAGTTGATGCTGGAATCGGGGGGAGTGTTGCCGAGGTTGTCGGCAAAAAACTGTCCTCTCTTGCCCGTCATCACCAGGTCATCTGCATCACCCATTTGCCTCAGATTGCCAAATTTGGCGATCATCATTTCAGGATCTCAAAGCGCGTTTCAGATGGAAGAACCAGTACCATCATCAAACGACTCAGTGAAACAGAACGCGTGAAAGAGATAGCCCGGATGCTGGGGGGTGAAAAAATAACCCGAGCTACTTTGGATCATGCCCATGAGATGCTGGGCAAAATTAGAACACCATGACCTTCTACAGCATTCCACCATTGTTGACGCTGATTTGCTTTCTCGCACTGGCTGCTTTGGCGATTTTCCGCGGCCCAAGGACCCAGTCCAACCTCCTTTTTTTTACTATTTGCGTACTCGGATCTTTTCTTTACTTTGACATCCTTTTTGCCTTTAATGTCGAATCAGCAGAAACGGCGCTTTTTATCAGTCGCACGGATCATTTTTTTATTGTCTATCTCTTCCCGGTGTATGTCCATTTTTTCCATTTCTATCTCAATATTTCCGGGCGAAAATGGCTGATCAAGGCTGCATATGGCTATTCATTTTTTCTGATGTGCTTAACGCCGACACCCTTTTATATTGCTTCCATGCAGAAACATTATTTTGGTTACTTCGCAAGGGGCGGCACCCTCTATCCTTTCTTCGGCCTGGCCGGCCTCTTCGTTACCCTATATGTTTTGATACTGATCCATCAGGCCATTCAGCAGGAAAAAAGCAGTTCCCACAAGAACAGGCTTAAGTATCTATTTGTCGGATTTGGGATCATGGGTCTTATGAACGGGCTGAATATCTTTACCATCCAGGGCTATTCGGTGTATCCTCCCGGCAATTTAAGTTTTATTCCCCTGATTGTTTTTGCTGTAGGGCTTTTCAAGCACGACTTGCTGGACATGGGGATATTGATCAGAAAAAGCCTTATTTATTCGATTTTGACGGCGTTTTTGACATGTTTGTATGCTCTGCTCATTATTGTTGCCGACACCGTTTTCAAGGGGTTTCATCTTTCAAATTCGATGTATTTCCCCATATTCTTTTTTATTCTCATTGCATTTGTCTTCGGACCGTTAAAATCAAACGTTCAAAACTTTGTCGATCGTATTTTCTTCAAAGGCAAATATGACTATCAGAAGACCATCAAACATGTGAGCCAGATGGTCGTATCTGTGCTCAATTTCGACGCAATTGCAAAACTTCTGATGGATACGGTGGCCGATACGATGCTGGTGGACCATTGCACCCTGTTTTTGTCAGGCATCTCCGGGAAAAAATTCGTAAATTTTGCAGTCCGTGGCAAACAGGTGAATTCTGATCAACCGCTTACATGGGGTGAGAACTCCGCCCTGGTGAGATGGATGCAGACGCATCGCCAACCTGTTGTGAAAAACAGTTTAAAAAAGGATACCATAAAGGCCATGTCCCCGGATGTATTCTCAGATATGGAGGCGTTGAATGCCGAGATAGCGCTTCCGCTGATATTCGAGGAGACGTTGAATGGATTCATTGTGCTTGGTGAAAAGCGTTCCGGCGATCTTTTTATACAGGAAGACGTTGATCTTCTTGAAACACTCTCCAGCCAGAGCGCCCTTGCCATTGAAAACGCCCGTTCCTATAAAGTCATCGATGACCTGAATAAGGATCTCGAAAAAAAGGTTGAAGAAAGGACCCGCGACCTAAAAGAGGCCCTTTTTGAAAAGGAACGAACCCAAGAGCAGTTGATCCGTTCGGAAAGTCTGGCCGCCATCGGCCAATTGGTTGCGGGTGTTGCCCATGAACTCAACAATCCCCTGACAAGTGCCACCAGTCTGGTCCAGTCCGCCATCGAAGACATCGAACAATGGGATACAGAAAATCCTCCTGACGAGGACTTGATCGATGATCTTAAGTTTGTTGATGGGGAACTTCTTCGGGCAAGATCGATTGTTTCGAGTCTTCTGGGACTCTCCAGACAAACCCAGACCTATCTTGAATCGGTCAGCATCAATTCTGTTGTCAAAGATGCGTTACGGATTATGCACAACCAATATAAACATTGCGATCTTAAAATCGTTGAAAATTATGCCCCGGAGTTGCCGGATATCCAGGGGAATTTTGCAAATTTGGGTCAGGTGGCGCTGAATATCATCCACAACGCTATCCAGGCGGTTATGGACATGAAGGGGACGGTGTTTCTTTCTACGCGGTTTGACACACATGCAAGCCAGGTTGTTTTTTCGTGCAAAGATACCGGGCCCGGTATTCCCGTGTCGATCCGGAAGGACATTTTTAAACCTTTTTTCACCACCAAAGCGGTGGGGGACGGCACCGGCCTCGGTCTGTATATCTGCCACGAAATTGTCCGAAAACATGGCGGCACTTTAAAACTTGAAGACCCTGACGGTTCTGGGGCATTGTTTGAGGTTCGGTTGCCTGTACCCAAATCAAATGCGTTCACCCTGGTTGTTGAACCTTGACAATTTAGTGAATATGATGGAAAAGATCATTGTCGATCCATATTTTAAAAAAAAATCATACAGATTCTATGCTCAAGGATCTAAAGGAGTGTTAATATGCCGATATATGAATTTAAGTGCTTAAAATGTGAGGAATTTATCGAGCTTCTCCTCATGAATAAGGATGAAGAAATTGAACTCAAATGCCCAAAGTGTGCCGGCGAGGATCTCGAACGGGTTTTGAGTTCTACCAACTACAGCATGGGCATTGGCTCCGGGACTGGCCAGGGGGTTAAATCCCAGACCAGAACCTGTGGAAGCGGTTCGTGCTCCACTTACGAAATACCCGGGCATACACGATAGGTGTTTTGCCCAAGATAATTTTATGCTTGTACACGATGATATATTTTTCTGGCATGGTTGGGGCGGAAAGCTTAAACTCGGTAGCGGGAAATGCAGGCTGCGCATCTATGATCTTAAAAGGGGAGATAAAAAAGGCCTGATGCATTTAAGGCCTATTATTGTTGTGGTGTCCGACGTTGAAGACAGTAAAATGTCGGTAAGAAGCTGCAGCAGCCACATCGCCACCCTGGTTTCAAAGGAGTTCAATATCGATCCCCATCGAATGCTTTGGGTAGAGTATTATCCGGAACACCAATATGGGGTCGAGCCGTTACATGATATCCCCGAAAAATTTGATGCGGTTGAATTCGAATGGCATGGGGACAAGGCGATTCAACCCAAATGGCGTGAATTAAAAGCACCGCTTCTGGATGAAGTCAAAAAATTGATTTTTGCCTAAAATCGGGTGCTTTGAGCCCGGATCTATATTTTTTAAGCGCTTATTTTTACGTAAGAAATTCCTTGTTCCATATTCGCCATTCATATTGCTCATCATCATATTTGCGGCGCGGATGAAATTTTGGCATTCCCCTTTTAATTCAGGCATATCCGGGTTAGGGTAACGGCAAACTAAAAAAGAGGTAACCATGGCTTTCAGCTTGGCGCTCATCATCATTTTGGGGTTAGTCGCTGATTATCTGTTTAGACGCCTGCAATTGCCCGGTCTGATCGGCATGCTTATCGTCGGGGTTCTGGTCGGTCCTTATGTGTTGAATTTTATGTCTCCTGAAATGATGGGAGTTTCAGGAGATTTCAGAAAAATAGCCCTGATCGTGATTCTGCTTCGGGCCGGATTTGAACTCCGCCGGGATGCCTTGAGACGGGTCGGACGGGCTGCGGTTATCATGAGCGCCGTGCCGGCTGTTTTTGAAATCGGCGGGGTTATGCTTGTGGCGCCCTGGCTACTAAATATAACCTATCTCGAGGCCGCCATTCTGGGTTCCATCTTGGCTGCGGTCTCTCCGGCTGTTGTCGTTCCCCTGATGATCGACTTTATGGATCGAGGGCGGGGGTCTAAAAAGGGAATCCCCACCATGATCCTGGGTGCTTCTTCGTTGGATGATGTTTTTGTTATCGTTCTGTTTACCGTATTTTTAGGTATGTACGGTGGAGATCAGAGCAATATTTTTATTCAGCTGGCTGAAATTCCCATTTCCATCACACTGGGGATTATCGTAGGAATCATTCCCGGATATTTTTTGTACCGTCTTTTTACAAAATATGACTGGCGTCCCCCTAAACGGACGATGATGGTCATGGGGGTGGCCATAGTTCTTACCTGGCTGGAATCGTTTTGCGAAGCGTATGTGCCTGTGGCAAGCCTTCTGGGCGTTATGGCCATCGGGTTCGTCATTTTGGAAAAATCAGAGCCCATCGCACATATTATTTCTCAGAAACTAAAGAAACTATGGATATTTGCAGAGCTTTTGCTCTTTGTTCTGGTGGGGGCCCAGGTGAACATTCATGTGGCCTGGAAAGCAGGATTGGCCGGAACCCTGGTTATTTTCATCGGTCTTATCTTTAGAAGTGTCGGTACGTATGTGTCACTCATCGGGACGCCTTTTGATTGGAAAGAAAGACTCTTTTGTGTTGTGGCGTACATTCCCAAAGCCACTGTCCAGGCTGCCATTGGGGCGGTTCCCCTTGCGGCCGGTGTCGCTTCGGGAGAGGTAATTCTGGCTGTCGCGGTTTTGTCCATTCTCCTAACGGCGCCCATAGGGGCAATTGGCATTACGATTTTTGGTGAAAAAATCCTAGATTACGGCGAACTTTCCATGTACAGGTTTAAAGAGTTGCGGGAGAAGCTGGCGCTTCCCCATGTGGGTGAGAGGGTCAGGAGCAAAGTCTCCGGATCTATATGGAAGGTGATCGAGCAAAAAGAAGTGTGGCTGAAGGATCCCGCGAAACCAGGCAGTTCCGAAGGTGCTTTGGGTTCACTTCCGGCCATTTATTTGCGGTACTGGAGAGAAAGCAAAAATACGGGAGCGGGCACAGGTAAAACGCTTTCGTATCATTACACCCAGAAAGACGGGTCATTTCAGGATCATTGGGAAATTCTCTATGACTGGTAGAGTATTTAATAAGTCAATTAGATACTCTACATAACCCTTATCACTGGAAATATTACCGAAGTCTTTTTACAAGTGCCTAAAGTTTGAAGTGAGCTAAAGTGCCTAAAGTTGAGGTAGCGCTAACGCGCTGTCATTAAATATAATTGGCTGAAAAATTCCTTAACTTTAGCTCACTTGTAACTTCTTCTGTTTTAATATCAAAATCAGTAAATCAGTAAAAATGTCAAGTAGGATTTGTACTCCTTAGTAATTTCAAAAATAAACTGGACAAGAAGGGAGGATATTATGGCATGTAAAGTGATTCAAACAGATCAAGCGCCGGCGGCCATCGGGCCGTATTCTCAGGGGATCGCTGTGGCGCCCTGGCTTTTTGTAAGCGGGCAGCTTGGAATGGAACCTGAGACCGGAGAACTGATCGGTCCTGATTTTGTTCCCCAGGCCAGACAGGCACTGGAGAACCTGCGACAGGTGGTACTGGCCGCAGGATACGATCTCAACCATGTGGTTGCCGTGGATGTTTTTGTTATTGATTTGAACAATTTTGCTGATTTCAACGAAATATACGCCGAATATTTTTCAGCGCATCGCCCGGCCAGGGCCGTCGTGGAGGTTAGTGGGCTGCCCAAAGGCGCCTGCATAGAAATCAAGTGCATTGCATGCTATAATCCGGGAACGTCGAGCACTTGAGTTTCATGGCCGGTTTTACCCAGAAAACGTTTGATATTATCCCGTGAAATAACCAGGGTGCTTGTGTTTACAAGGGGATGGAACTGAAAAGCGTCTGACTCCCATAAAGCTGTGTCTATGATTATCTCTACCGCTTTATCCATATCGTTCACAGCCGCAAAAATGGAGACAGATCCGGGGTCCACACCCAGATATTTTTTCAAGTGTTCCGGAGAGCCAAACCGCAATTTGCTGCTGTTAAGAATTGCCGGCAGTGCTTTTAAATTGACCCGTTTTTCACCTCTGACAATTATCAGAAAATATCTTAATCCTTTGGTGTCGCGTAAAAAAAGACTTTTTGTCTTTGCCGCCGGTAGTGGCGGAACAAGTCGATTGACGTCCTCAACCGTAAAAACCGGGGGATGATTGTGGCGTTCGTACTCTATCTGGTGATCGGCTAGAAATTTGTAAATGTCGGTCATTTCAAAAATCTCCTATATGATTCACATGAACCTTAGGCTGGATAAACTGAAGCAAGAAAATGTTAACCACTAAGGCACAAAGACACAAAGTATATATTTTGGAATTCTTTTTGATCCTAATTAAGCATCGCATCCATATGATTTTACGTTAAAAAATTTTCCCGGCCTGCAACGCTGTATTGGCGTTGCTGAAAATTAAGGGTGGGAATCTTGAGTTATTAATTAACGGCTTTGAATTATAAGTTCAACGCAGAACTGTCAAGCATATGTTACCCTAATTATTTTTCCCATTTTGTTTACGATTAATTAGGGTGTTTCAAACCGGTCGATAGGGGATAAAATTCCATGGATCCACAACATGATGAGACAATCATAAATGAGGCCATTGCCCTTGCAGAAGCCTGGCAGAATCGTGCCAATGCGTTGTTGACTTCAGAGGAAAAGGGGATTGCCGAGCAAATGATGCGTCTGTTGACCCATCCCATGGACAAAGTGATTCTAACAAAAATGATCGATCAAAGCTTTAGGTCCCATAACCCGGCTCGTGTTGCGGATCAGATCAACAGTCTGCTTAGAAAATATGGTGTACCCGATTTTTTTTCATCCGTGGATAAGCTGCTGGTACAAATGTTTCTCGGCTTGGGTCGGTATATCCCCAGTATTTCAATCCCAAAAATGATCGACAAAATGCGTCACGACAGCAGCCGTGCCATTATTCCGGGTGAAGCGGACGAGTTGCATGCACACTTGCAGAAAAGGAAAAAACAAGGGGTTCAGATGAACATCAATCATCTGGGAGAAGCCCTTCTCGGTGAGACCGAAACGCTTCTTCGTCTCGATACATATATTAACGATTTGAAAAATCCGGAGATTGAATGTATTTCCATCAAAATTTCCACCATCTACTCTCAAATCGAACCCTTGGCGTTTGAGCATACGATCCAAATCTTGAAAGACCGTCTTACCCTGCTTTACAAGGTGGCCAGGGATAATGTTTACATCCGAAATGACAAGACCACGGCTCCCAAATTGGTTGCCCTAGATATGGAAGAATATCGGGACCTGGAGATTACCGTTGCAGTGTTTAAAATGACCCTGGAGCAAGATGTATTTAAAGATTATCCTGCAGGAATTGCTTTGCAGGCCTATTTGCCGGACTCGTATTCCGTGCAGCAAGAACTTACGGCCTGGGCCAAACTACGGGTGGCAAATGGCGGCAGCCCCATCAGAATCCGCATCGTCAAAGGGGCCAACATGGAGATGGAAAAGCTGGAGTCGGCGATTCGGAACTGGCCCCTGGCGCCATATGATAACAAGCTGTCCGTGGATGCCAATTACAAGCGAATGATCGATTTCGGTATGGCGCCGGAGAATATCCATGCGGTTCATTTGGGCATTGCGTCCCACAATTTGTTTGAGCTGGCCTATGCGTATCAGATGGCCCGGCAAAATCGAGTTGCCGATTATTTTTCTTTTGAAATGCTGGAGGGAATGGCCGATCATGTTCGGCGGGCCATTCATGAAATGCCCGGTGATATCATGCTTTACGCTCCGGTTGCTACCAAAGCGCAATTCATCAATGCCATTGCCTATCTCATCCGCCGGCTGGATGAAAATACCGATGCGGAAAACTTTCTGCGGTATTCGTTTAGTCTCAAAACAGATTCCAACGCATGGGAGTTTCTAAAAGAACAGTTTGTTGATTCGTATCATTACAAGGAGCGAGCCGGCAAGACGCCGAACCGCATCCAGAATCGGGAACATGAATCGTTCCCCGAAACAATGGGGACGCTCCACGAAAACGAGTTCAACAACGAACCGGATACAGACTGGTCGTTGGCTGCAAATCGCAGATGGGCCCAAGCCGTCCGGGGAAGATGGAAAAAATCTTCGTCTGATCCGCTGGAAAAAATTCCCCTGGTGGTGGCCGGAAAGGAAATTTTTGCGAACCGGCCGATCAGAGAATCTATGGACCGTTCCCAGCTTCCGGAAGAAATCCGTGTGGCCGCCTATGCTGAAGCCGTTGAAGAGGATGTGAACCGGGCTCTGGCAACGGGCAGGGACGATCCGGACGGATGGCGATTAAAAAGTATGGCCCAACGCCATGCTGTACTATCGCAGGTGGCCATGGAAATTCGTAAGGCCAGGGGGGACCTGATTGGTGCTGCAGCTGCCGATACCGGGAAGATTTTTACCGAAGCCGACGCCGAAGTCTCGGAAGCCGTGGATTTTGCCGAATATTATCCTTTTTCCGCAAGGGCCTTTACGGATCTGGAAAATGTTCAATGCTGCGGCAAGGGATTGGGGCTGGTCATTTCTCCGTGGAATTTTCCCATCGCGATCCCCTGTGGCGGCATCGTGGCATCACTGGCTGCCGGCAACACGGTGATATTCAAACCGTCATCGGCGGCGGTCCTGACCGCATGGCACTTGTGCCAATGTTTTTGGAACGGCGGCGTCTCTAAAAATGTTTTGCAGTTTCTGCCGTGTTCCGGCTCGACATCCGGTACAAATCTGGCTGAACATTCAGATGTTGATTTTATTATTATGACAGGCGGGACCGATACCGGGATGACCATTTTAAAACAAAGACCGGGGGTTTTTCTTACGGCGGAAACCGGCGGGAAAAACGCGACCATCGTTACCGCCATGGCCGATAGAAGCCAGGCTGTCAAACATGTGCTTCACTCGGCCTTTAGCAATTGCGGCCAGAAATGTTCGGCAACGTCATTGCTGATCCTGGAACGGGAGATGTATGAGGACGAATCGTTTAAAAGACAACTGGTCGATGCCGCCCGCAGCAATGCTGTAGGTTCTTGCTGGGATTTTGAAAACAGAATGGGGCCCCTGATCCAGCCGCCGGCAGGGGATTTGAAACGAGCGATGACGCAATTGGAGGCCGGTGAATCCTGGGCGTTAAAACCGGAAAATGTTCAGGGCAATCCCTTTCTGTGGACACCGGGCATCAAATGGGGGGTGCAGCAGAGAAGCTTTACGCACGTCACCGAGTTTTTCGGCCCCCTCCTCGGTGTGATGTGCGCCGAAAATCTGGATCATGCCATTGAGATGGTCAACCAGACCGGTTACGGATTGACTTCGGGGCTGGAGAGCCTGGACCGTCGGGAGCAGGAATACTGGAAAGACCGCATAAAAGCAGGGAATCTGTACATCAATCGAGAAACCACCGGCGCCATTGTTCTGCGCCAGCCTTTTGGCGGTATGGGCA
>JAFCZV010000019.1 GCA_019314155.1 Deltaproteobacteria bacterium | reverse complement strand
ATTTCATTCTTATTCAAGATGTTATTGTTCCGGATCAGATAATATGAGCCATTTGCAAAATTCGCTACGTTTGTTCCAGAGGTGTGTGGATGATTACAGCACAGTTCCCACCAGACCGGGTGATCCCCTGTTTTCTTCTGCCGGCCATACGGGTCTGCAAACACTATCCGGTTTTTTAAAATCGACCCGAATCTGCAGAACCGCCATCCGATGGATGCTCCTCCCGTTAATGATTATTCTGATTTTCGGCCATGCGTCGGCCCAGGATACTTCCCAACTGTTTAAGGATGACAAGAACGTTCCCTGGCACATTGTTGCCGATGAAATCACCTATGATGATAAAACGAATGTTTATACCGGCAAGGGCAGGGTCGTTATTACCAAAAAAAATAAAAACCTCAGCGCGGATTATGTCCGTTTTGACCAGAAAACCATGGAAGTGTCAGCCGACGGCCATGTGGTTATGAACGTCGGAGAGAACATTCTCACCGGCAGCCGTATGGAAATGAATCTGGATACGGAAACGGGAACCGTTTACGATGGAACCATATTCCTCCAAGAAAACCATTTTTATATCAAAGGGGATAAAATACAAAAGGTCGGCGAAGATTCATACACTGCTGACAAAGCCAGCGTTTCAACCTGTGACGGCGATCAACCGGCATGGAAAATCACCGGCAGAAATTTAAAGATTACCGTGGAAGGGTACGGTGTTGTAGAACATGCAGCCCTTTGGGCAAAAAAAGTTCCCGTGCTGTATACACCGTATCTTGTATTCCCGGCAAAGCTGAAACGTCAGTCGGGTTTGCTGGCGCCCCAATTCGGTTATGGTGACCGCAAAGGGGCGGTCTATCTTCAGCCCCTTTACTGGGCCATCAACGAAAGTTCAGATGCAACGTTTTACTCTCATTATATGAGCCGTCGGGGGGAGAAACTGGGCGCAGAATACCGTTATGTGTTGGATGAACAGTCCAAAGGAACGCTGATGTACGATTTTTTAGATGACCGAAAGGTCGATGACGGTTCTCCGGGATCGGGCGAATGGGGGTTTGACGGTGACGATGTATTGCGACCCAATTCCGACCGTTACTGGTTCAGGGCAAAGCATGATCAGGCCTTGCCTTCCGGGTTCTTTGCAAAGCTCGACATAGACTTTGTCAGCGATCAGGATTATCTTCGTGAATTCCAGTCTGGATACACGGGATTCGACGAAACCCGGGCATATTTTAACAAAGTTTTTGGAAGAGAACTTGATGAGTATGACGATCAGGTCCGGCTCAACAGATTTAATGTCAACAGAAACTGGTCTCTCTACAGCCTCAATGCCGAAATGCGCTGGTATGATAACGTCATCAACCGCCGTCAATCGGAGACTGACAACACGTTGACCTCGCCGTTTTATTTTGATTTGAAATCCGAATACACGTACTTTTACAGTGAAGACGCTCTGCGAGGGCACCGGGGGGATGTTTATCCCAGGCTCTATCTCCCGTACCGATTCAGAAACTATTTCTCCCTCGAACCTTCTGTGGGGGTGAGAGAGACGGTCTGGCATTTCGATAAAGACGAATACAGCCCTTCGGACAAAAACACGCTCAACAGAGAAATGTATGATGTAAAAATCGACCTTTCTTCTCAAATCTATCACATATTCAACCTGAACGGAGAACGTGTCCAACGGATCAAACATACCGTAAAGCCGCAAGTCATCTACGACTACATACCTGAGAAAGATCAGTCTGAATACCCTTTATTTGATGGTTTAGATCGAATTGATAGAAAAAATATCGTTACGTATTCCTTGACAAACACGTTGACATCAAAATCGAGGATACATACAGAAAATAAAGATACACACCCCACGGACAAACCCGTAGGCGATGATCGTTATGAACCGCCGACCCATACCTACAACCAGTTTTGCTGGTTCAAACTTGAACAAAGTTATGATATCAATAAAGGAAACGAAGACGATCCGGAGCCGTTTTCACCGATTAACATAAAGCTTCAGATTTTTCCGAGAAAATATTTTGCCATAGACGCCGATGCGGATTGGTCCCATTATGACAGCGCCTTCCGGTCAAGAAATATTGCATTGACTTTGTGGGATCTGCGCGCGGACAAACTGTTCGTTTCCCATCGATATAATAAGGATACCAGTGAATCCGTCTATGCCGATCTTCACTTCAAAATATCCGACAGCCTTTCGGCGGTGGCCGAATATGAGCGGGACATATTCAACGGCAATGATTTAAAATCCGGCCTGGGGTTTTTGTACGAAACCCAATGTTGGTCATTATACACCCACTACTTTAAAGAAGGAGATGATCAGAAAATTGAATTTATGATCGAACTTTATGGAATCGGGGGTATTGGATCGAAATTATAAGCCTGGACTTATTGAGACAAACAGAATATACTTTATGGTTGCATAAATAACATGGCAAAATGAGCTTAACGACCATAATGATCAGCATTTCCAGACTTTTTTTCTTCTTTGAGAAAATTTAGATGGATATCCGAAAAGACATATGGCAATAGATAAAATAGATGATTCATGGTATGTCCTGCATACAAAAAGCAGGTTTGAAAATGTGGTCAACGAAGGCTTGACAAAAAAATCGTTGGAGGTTTTTCTCCCGAAGATCCAGGTGAGAAGCAAACGACGTGACCGTAAGGTGATGATCCGAGTTCCTCTGTTCCCCGGATACCTGTTTGTAAAAACAAACCTCGAGCCTCATGAACATATTGAAATTGTAAAGACCGTCGGTGCTGTCCGTTTGGTGGGTAACCAAGACGGTCCCATTTCGGTGCCTTCGGAAACCATAGACTCTTTGAAAATCATCGTTCAAGGAAACGATTCTGTTACGACAGGATCCCGATTTAAAAAAGGGGATAGGGTTATCGTTGTCCACGGCCCTTTTGCCGGCGTGGTCGGGACTTTCGTGCGGCACAGGGGAAAAGGGCGTGTCATCGTTAATATTGAGGCGCTGGGACAATATGCGGGCGTGAATGTGAGTGAAGAGGATATTGAATTACTGCCTAAAATATAATCATAACCACTTGACTTGCCATAGGTTCGTATTTTATAGAAATTTAAATCCGGTTTCCACAGGATCGGGGTGTAAAATTTCAAACGATCAAATAATGGAAAGATATTTTCAGAAGGAGGATATATGAACAAGTTGGAGCTTATCTCCGCCTTGAAATCCGAAGCGAACATTACCAAAGTAGAGGCAGCAAGGGTGGTAGAGATATTTTTCGATAACATGGCCGATGCCATGGAAAAGGGAGAACGTGTTGAAATTAGAGGCCTGTGCAGTTTTTTTGTTAAAGATTACAAAAGCTATACCGGCAGAAATCCAAAAACCGGTAAAAAGGTGATCATTAAGCCTAAAAAACTACCGTTTTTCAAATCTGGAAAAGAATTGAAAAATCGTGTAAATTTTTAGAGTTGTGTCTGCCTCTGAATCGATAATCGGCTTTGGGTCGATAGTAGGTCAAGAACAGCCCATAAGACTTTTAACGACGCTTCTTCAAAATGAGACCATCCCGCATGCCCTTCTTTTTTTAGGTGCTGACGGTGTGGGCAAAAAGACTACAGCGCTGGCTTTCGCTATGGCCTGCAATTGTAAGGTCCGGAGGAAGGAAGACCTTTCAGCAGATACAAAAATCAGGGACGATCACCCTAAGATACCGGATCAAACAATCCAAAGCGGACCTGGCGACTGTTGTCCTTCGTGTCGGAAAATTAAATCCGGCAATCATCCGGATGTCATTCTGGTTGAACCGTCGGGTCCTTTTATCCGAATCGATCAAGTACGAAGTCTTTGCAGCACACTTGCCATGAAGCCATACGAGGCAAGGCTGCGAGTGGTTATAATGTCCGATGCCCAGGCCATGAATCCTTCGGCAGGCAACGCCCTCCTGAAGGTGCTGGAAGAACCGCCGGACAAAACGGTTCTGATACTTACTGCCATGCAGACATCGGATCTTCTCCCTACGATCGTTTCACGCTGCCAGCACATCAGATTTAATCCGATTCCCCGAAAGCATCTGGAGGCATTGCTGGTCGAAAAACGAGGAACGCATCCTGATGATGCAAAGATCATCGCGACCATGGCAAACGGAAGCGTCTCCAAGGCCTTTTCAGTGACCAGCAAAAAAAAATCGATAAATTGGATAAACCGGAGGATCTGGTTGATCGATGAGGTTCAATCACTATCGATGAGACCGATCGCCGCACGCCTGGCATTTGCCGCAAGATTGGCCAAAGATAAGGAAGCCCTTGGTGACTCTCTGGAGGTGCTTAAATCCTGGTTTAGAGATCTTGTTGTCTGGAAATATCATTCCGGGAGAATACTTAACACGGATTTGAGAAGCAAGATTCAACGGGCCTCCCAAAATATGACCGTGGCTTCGATTCTTTCAAAGATTAACAACCTTCACGCCGCCCAGAAAAATATTAAGGCCAACACCAATTTGCGGCTTACTTTGGAAGTATTGATAATGAGACTTGCAAAAGTGTGATCTGCAAGCTTTATTGCGGAAGTTTCATAAAACCGTAATACGGTTTTATTTTAAAGAGCTAAGACGTTAGAAAAAAACAAAGAATTTAAATATATGAAAAAAGTGGTTGGAATAAGATTCAAACCGGCCGGAAAAGTTTATGATTTTGACAGTGGTGCCTTTGTGCTCAATCGAGGGGATCATGTGGTTGTTGAAACCGAACAGGGGCTTGGTTTGGGAATGGTTGTTATGCCGCCGGTGCCGTACGAAGGATCTGGAGCAAGCCGATCCGGCAAGCCCTTGAAGAAGGTGTTCCGTCTCGCGAGCCAGGAGGACTTTCGTCAAAAAGAAAAGAATTTGGCAACGGAAAAAAAAGCCCACGCCTATTGCTTAAGCTGCATTCGGGAACTGGGTCTTAAAATGAACCTTTTTGCCGTTGAAAATGCTTTTGATGCCGGCAAATTAACGTTTTTTTTCACATCTGACGGTCGTGTCGATTTCAGGCAGCTTGTAAAGATGCTGGTTAAAAAATTCGGTGTCAGAGTTGAGATGAGACAAGTTGGAATACGAAATCAAGCGAAGATGTGCGGCGGTATCGGAAGGTGCGGGCGTGAAATATGCTGTTCGGCATTTATTGAGAAATTCGGGCCGGTTTCTATACGGATGGCCAAAGATCAAGGATTGTCATTGAATCCCACCAAAATTTCCGGACAGTGTGGCAGACTCATGTGTTGTCTTACCTTTGAATGTGAAATGTACCGGTCGGTCAGGAAAAAATTCCCGAAAATCGGTGCCAAGGTAACGACCAAAAGCGGGAAGGGTAAAGTAATACGCCACAACGCGATTGTTAATCGGATCGCTGTTCGTTTAGAAGGCGGACAGGAGATAGAAGCCGGGATTGATGAGATAATCAGGGAATGAGACCTTTGAAAAGAATAAGGAAAAAAATGTATAAACCTTTTTATATAACAACACCGATATATTATGTTAACGCCCGGCCCCATCTGGGGCACGCATATACTACGATCGTGGCAGATGTTGCCTGTCGGTTTCATTCAATACGTGGAGGAGAGACGTTCTTCCTGACAGGTACGGACGAGCATGGCGACAAGGTGGTGCGGTCTGCAAAAAAGGAGGGGTTGAGCCCCCGGACCTATGTAGACCAGATCAGTGGCTTGTTCAGATCCCTTTGGCCCGAGCTGAATATCCAATACAATTACTTTATTCGCACCACGGATGCATCCCACATTTCCATCGTCGAAGAAATAATGCAAAGAATCTACGACGCAGGGGACATCTATTTTAGTGAATATGAAGGGCTTTACTGTTTTGGGTGCGAGCGATTCTATACAGAGCGTGAACTGGTTGACGGCAAATGCCCGGACCATGAAACAGAGCCGGAAATCATCAAAGAATCCAACTACTTTTTTAAGATGAGCCGGTATCAGAGCTGGCTCATCGATCATATAAAAAACAATCCTGATTTCATAACACCCGAGCGTTATAAAAACGAAGTTTTGTCGTTTCTCAAAGAACCTCTTGAAGATCTTTGCATATCCAGGCCCAAAACGCGCCTTAAGTGGGGAATTACTCTCCCCTTTGATGAAAACTTTGTTACCTATGTATGGTTTGATGCCCTCTTGAACTATGTTTCGGCTCTGGGATACCCTGATGGCGATCTATTTAAAACATACTGGCCCAATGCCCGGCACGTTGTGGGCAAGGATATCTTAAAACCCCACGGTATTTATTGGCCCGTTATGCTCAAGGCTGCCGGGATTCCGGTATACCGGCAGCTTCATGTCCACGGGTACTGGAATGTCGATCAAAGTAAAATGTCAAAAAGTATTGGGAATGTGGTGGAACCGCTTCAACTCAAAAATGTTTACGGTATTGATGCATTTCGATTTTTTCTCATGCGGGGTATGGTTTTCGGACTCGACTCCAATTTCAGTGAAGCCGCTCTGGTTAAACGCATCAATTCTGATCTCGCCAACGATCTTGGGAATCTGTTCAGCAGGATCCTGACCATGGCCCAAAAATATTTCTCCGGAGTCGTTCCGGAAATCGATGCCAAAGTGGAAAGAGAGTTAGAGCTGGGCCTGGAATCCGAAGCACTGAAAGCCACCACCGAATTCGAAAACCATATGGAAACATTTGCCTTTCATAAGGCGCTTATGGCCATCTGGGAATTAATCAGCCATATGAACAAATATATCGATCTGACGACACCCTGGGTGCTGGCAAAGAAAAAATCGAGCCGGAAACAGCTTGAAGTTGTAATTTATAATCTTCTTGAATCTCTAAGGATCATATCCGGACTCATCTATCCCATAATGCCGGATACGGCCAAGACCATGCAAAAACATCTGGGTCTGGATTCGGAACCGTTTTATCATTTAGAGACCCTCAAAACATGGAAATCCCTGGCACCCGGAACGAAGCTCCTCAAATCGGTAGCACTTTTCCCAAGAATAGAATTAAAAGAGGATCGGACCTCATTGCAGACAAAAAGGGAATCAGGTGCCGGCATGCCTGCGATTAAGCCCGAAATAACCCTCGACACATTCGATAAAATCGATCTCAGGGTTGCTACGGTAATTCATGCCGAGGCGATCCCCAGAGCAAAAAAAATGTTGAAACTCGAAGTGGATCTGGGAGAAAAAAAGATTATCGTGGCCGGCATATCAGGGTCCTATTCCCCTGAGGAACTGGTGGGTCGGCAGGTCATTGTGGTGGCTAATCTAAAACCTGCGAAATTGATGGGCATACTGTCCAACGGTATGTTGTTGGCCACTGTTGAAGTGGATGGTTGCACCATTGCAACCCTGGATAAAAAAGTAAAACCCGGAACACCGATTAGCTGAAGATCGCGCCGGTTCGCCTCTCTGATTGAGCCGCAACGTTAAAATGGCATGGTGGGCGGCACAAATCTGTAAGCACTTAACTCGCTGTAATTTTCGTTTTCAGCGGCATAGAATTTCAAAAGGTATGGTTATCCGTTAAAAAATGATTCACCGTAGCATTAAGACCGACACAGAGACGCCGAACAGACCGAGCTGGAGAGACTATCAGACAGGTCTGAAATGGTCTGCAACCAAAAAACAACTCGTCACAGGCATCTTTAAGGTATCGGGGCTTTTTTTTCTAATCCTTGCTGTGGGTTACGGGATAATCAGCGGTCTTGAAGGAACATCATTTTCTCATTTGATAACCGATTCTTTTTCTCCATTTAATGGAAAAAAAAGAGATGCTCCTTTAAACCATGCCCTATTAAACGATAAAAAGCATGTTCAGAACCTGATTGATGATGCATCCTTGATCAACCTCAGAAATAAACGTATCGATGTTTTTACGAACGAGGGTAGATTCAGTGTTGACACCAGCCTTGACATTTCCCTGCAGAATTTTATTCTAAAAAAACTCGATACATCCACCGCTCGGTATATTGGAATTGTGGGAATGGATCCGACCACCGGCAAAGTTTTATCCATGGTTAGTTTCAATAAAAAAGATCCGTCCAGCAACCTTTGTGTGGACAGCAGATTTCCTGCAGCGAGTATCTTTAAAATCGTTACCGCATCGGCGGCAATTGAAAAAAATGGTTTTAGTCCGAACCATGAATTTAAATACAATGGCATGAAACACACCTTATACAAATCCCAGCTTAAAAAACAGACAAACAAGTACACCAACCGGATTTCATTTCAGGATTCGTTCGCACAGTCCATTAACCCCGTTTTTGGGAAAATCGGTGTCCACCACCTGGGGAAAGCCACACTCGAAGAATATGCTGAAGCCTTTGGCTTCAATAGAAACATCAATTTTGAGATTCAAGTTGATCCCAGTGCCGTCCATCTATCGGACACGCCTTACCAGTGGGCGGAAATTGCGTGCGGGTTCAACCAGGATACAACATTATCTCCCCTTCACGGTGCAATGATGGCGTCTGCAGTCATCAACCAGGGCAGGTTGATGGAACCCGCCATTGTCGTTAGGATCGTCGACGAAAATGACAACGTCATTTATCGCAATAAGTCGGTTTTAATGAACCAGGCGATTACCCCTGAGGCATCTGAGACCCTCAATGGTCTAATGGCCGCAACCATAAGGTCCGGCACCGCCAGAAAGGCTTTCAGAGGATACCGGAAAGATAAGATCCTTTCCAGACTCAATATCGGCGGGAAAACAGGCTCTATGGATAACGACACGCACGATGTACGGTATGACTGGTTCGTGGGATTTGCAGAGGAAAAAGGGGGAACAGCCAAGATCGCATTGTCCGTTATCGTCGCGCACGAGAAATATATCGGCCTGCGGGCAAGCTATTACGCACGTATTGCAATGAAAGCCTATTTTAGCAATTATTTCGCTAAAAGCCAAAATCTAACTTCTAAAATTAAGAAGAAGTGAGGTCCGCGGTATAAAAACCGGTCGAAAGTAAAATGACTTTTAGAAAATTGTTACCCAAATTGGGCGAGAATGCTCAATGGGATGTTATTGGTTAATTGGGTTTTGACTCTATTGGGGTGTTACAACAAATTTAGGTTTAAATTACACGAGTATCTTAATATAGAGGAGATGTATTATGCCGGGGTTTGAAATATTTGGTGACGAGGAACGCAAAGAAGTACAGGATGTTCTCGATACGGGTGTTTTGTTTCGCTACGGCTTCGACGGTGTCCGAAAAGGGTACTGGAAGGCAAGAACATTCGAATCGGAGCTGGCAAGCCGAATCGGATCGGATTATTCTCATCTCTGTTCCAGCGGTACCGCAGCCCTTGGTATTGCATTGGCGGCATGCGGGATCGGGGCGGGAGATGAGGTCATTGTTCCACCGTTTACCTTCATCGCAACCGTCGAAGCGGTTATTTTCGCCGGTGCCGTGCCCGTGTTCGGTGAAATAGATGAAACACTCTGTCTCGACCCTGGATCCATCGAGTCTGTCATTACCCCCCGAACAAAGGCGGTACTGCCGGTTCATATGTGCGGTGCCATGGCGCGTATTGAAGAGATAAAAAATCTCTGCAGTCAAAAGGGGCTTATATTGATAGAAGATGCATGCCAGGCCCTGGGCGCCACTTTCAATGGTAAAGCACTGGGGACGTTCGGCAATATGGGGTGTTTTTCATTCGATCCTGTTAAAACCATCACCTGCGGCGAGGGTGGGGCGGTTGTCACCGACCATAAGGAACTCTATACCCTTGCGGATGCATTTGCGGATCACGGCCATGACCACATCGGCAATGATAGGGGTCTCGAAGACCACCCGATTTTGGGAACAAATTTTCGCATCAGTGAACTGAATGCAGCCATCGGCCTGGCTCAACTGAGAAAACTCGATTTTATCCTGGAAAAACAGCGGGCGCATAAAAAAGCCATTAAGGATGCTTTGACGGCGTTCCCGGAGATCGACTTCAGAGTGCTTCCTGACCCGGAAGGCGACTCGGCAACGTTTTTGTCTTTCTTTCTGCCAGATGAGGCAAAAGCACGGGAAACAGCAAAATCTCTGAATGAGGCCGGCGTTGACGGGTGTTTTTACTGGTATGATAAGCTCTCGGTTCAACTTCTGGACCACTGCCCGGACTACGAAAAAGTTGAACTTCCCAAGTCCGACGGCATTATGGGCAGAACCATATCTATGCTGATAAAATTGTCCTGGACTGAAGAGGAGCTTTCCCGGCGAATTGAAAAAATGGCAGGGGTTTTTAAAAAATAGTCTATGATTTGAGGATACGCTTATGTTTCGAAATTTTAAAATGGTGTCATATGTGGTGTTCGGCCGGGGCTGTTTCAATCAGCTGAACGATATCCTTTCTAAAAAACGGAAAACCGGAGATTCTTATATGGTGTTTCTGGTGGATGATGTTTTTCTTGAAAGCCCATTAAAAGACAGGGTGCCGGTAAAAGATTCCGACACACTTATGTGGGTTAACGTGGATCATGAACCAAAAACAGAATATGTTGACCTGTTAACACAGAATGTGAAAAAAATTTCTGATGAATTGCCCAACGGCATTATCGGAATCGGTGGCGGAAGTACCTTGGATATTGCAAAGGCGGTATCCCTGATGCTGACCAACCCCGGATCTTCTTCAGATTATCAGGGCTGGGATCTTATCAAGAATCCGGCGGTTTACCATGTGGGCATTCCAACCCTTTCCGGAACCGGTGCGGAGGTGTCCCGTACAACTGTTCTTTCAGGCCCTGAAAAGAAGCTCGGAATCAATTCCGATTACACCGTATTTGACCAGATTTTTCTCGATCCCGAGCTGATTGAAACAGCTCCGCAGGATCAGCGATTTTATACCGGAATGGACTGTTATATACACTGTGTTGAATCTTTAAGCGGCACCTTTCTCAATGCATTCAGCCAGGCATACGGGGAAAAAGCCATTGAACTTTGCAGAGATGTTTTTTTGGGCAGCGGCCCGGACAGTGACGACAAGTTGATGATGGCGTCGTATTGCGGCGGTATGAGCATTGCCTATTCACAGGTGGGAATATGCCATGCGCTTTCATACGGTCTTTCATTTGTGCTGGGGATTCATCACGGAATCGGCAACTGCATTGTCTTTGACTACCTCGAAGACTATTATTCCGAAGGGGTCAAAGAATTCCGTCAAATGATGGAAAGACATAAGATTCAACTTCCTCGAAACCTTGTTGCCGGTATGGAAAACGATCAATTGGAAAAAATGGTGGATGTCGCCCTCATCCTGGAGCCGCTCTGGGAAAACGCACTGGGAACCGACTGGAAAAGGACCATTACCCGGGACAAGATCAAAGAATTGTATCTGAAGATGTAGTGGAAGGTAACGTAGAAAATACTTTTTATGGGGTATTAGGAATCGGGAGTTCAATGAAATCAACAGGGAAAATATATTTAATTGTCAAACGGTTGTGCAATATAATCCTTAAAGGTCTATTGTGCAACGTCTATTTTGGAAAGCGCTTTGCCGGTGTGCAGGACCGGGGTATCGTATTCTTCCCATACCACGAGAACAGGCTCAACTGTGGGTTGACCGGGATTGTCGCATTTAAACACAAGAAAACAACAGATGACCGTGTCGATGTTGCTGTTTTGAACCACATGCTAAAAAAACTTGAAGATCACAAGGTTCAGAACTGCAGACAAAATGATCTGTGTTTTGAAAGCCACTATCTGGGCGGGAAAGACCATGTGGAGGCGATGTTGAAGGCGGTCCGTTCGTTAAAGTCAAATGAAACTTTTTACCATCTGTTTGTCGACACGCAACGCCAAGATGAACTTTCAGAATTTGCCGGCCGCCTGTCTGAAATCATCGAATCGGAATCAAAATTTTTGAGCGATTATCTGGGTCGGCTCCAATCGAAAGATGTGGATATCCTGGTCCGGCGTATCGATAATTTAAAAGACATTGCCTGGTGCCTGACTTCTGAAATTGTCGGCAATTTTAAAAAAATTAAAAATCTTCTGGGATCTGAAAATCAAAATCCCAATATGAATGTTGTCAATATTTTCAAACAGATCAATGCCGTGCTGAACAGCATCGACCGCCTTGAGGTGAGAGGACGCGATTCGGCGGGTGTCTCTATGATGTTCGTTCTGGGGGGTGCAGAGTTTGAGAGGTTCAAAGAAACCATAAAAAAAGCAAATTTTCTTGAACAGTTAACCGAGCGTTCGGATCAGGACGTTCTCGTTAACTCGGGAATAAACATAAACCAGACCCAAGATGAAAACGGCAAAAAGCGTGTTGCCCTGGCTTTGACATATAAAATTGCTGCGGAAGTAGGACGTCTTGGGGACAATACCCGTTTCTTGCGCAAGCAGATCAAAGATGATGTGATCCTGCAAAGATTGGCAGGGTTTTCACATGAATATCACACGATTTCCGCCCACACCCGGTGGGCCTCTGTGGGTGCTATCACCGAACCGAACTGCCATCCGGTGGATAATGCAATTTTAGGAAATCGTGTTCCGGAAGGTGGTATTATCCACGCCTGCCTGAACGGGGATATCGACAATTACCTCGAACTGAAAAAAGAACATGAACGACAGGGGTGTTTTCCACATAAAGATATCACCACCGATACCAAAATCATTCCGCTTCAGATCGGAAAATATATCCGGCAAGGCTTCGATGTGGAGGAAGCTTTCCGGAGGGCGGTGAATGACTTTGAAGGGTCACATGCCATATCCATGCATACCGATCTTGCCCCCGGAAGGCTTTTCTTGGCCCAAAAAGGGAGCGGTCAGGCTATCTTTGTCGGTATTGCAGAGGATCATTATGTGCCCTCTTCCGAGGTTTATGGATTGGTTGAAGAGACCCCCTTTTTTATAAAGCTGGACGGAGAAAAAGAAGTCGAAGGCAGACACGGCGTGACCCGGGGACAGATTTTCATCTTGAATCAGGAAGCCGGGGGAGGCTTGGATGGAATTAAGGCCATGTATTATGACCGAACGCCACTGGCCCTTGGGGAAGATGATATAAAATATACTGAAATTACTTCAAGGGATATCGACCGCCAGGAATTTCCCCACTATTTTTTAAAAGAAATCTCAGAAGCCCCACTTTCCGTTGAAAAGACCTTTCAGAACCGGTGGAAAATCAAAGACGATAAAGACAACGACCGTGTTATCACCCTGGATGAAAAGACCTTTCCTGAAATATTGAAACAGGCCCTGATGGATGAAAAAATCCGACGGATTTTTTTTGTGGGGCAGGGTACGGCCGGTGTGGCTGCACAGGCATGTGCGGACATTCTGAATTATTACATGCACGATCCGTCGTTTTATATCCGTGCATTGAAAGCATCGGAGCTGAGCGGATTTCAACTTTGTGATACCGATGACGCAAACAGTATGGAAGACGCCCTTGTCATCGCCATAAGCCAATCCGGTACCACAACAGATACCAATCGAGCCGTCGATATGGTCAAAGAAAGAGGCGGTTACACCATGGCCATCGTCAACCGCAGGGATTCGGATATTACCTTCAAGGTCGACGGCGTCATGTACACCAGCAGCGGTCGTGATATCGAGATGTCCGTTGCGTCCACAAAGGCGTTCTATTCGCAGATTGTCGCAGGAGCTATTCTGGGACTTAAGATTGCAGAACTTAAAGGGCGAAGGCATAATGATTTTGTTACAGCGGAAATAAAAGAGCTCCTTAAGCTGCCCGATTGCATGAAAAAAATTCTTTCCATGCACACTGAAATTGGGGACTCGGCCAGAAGGCTTGCAACAGCCAAAACCTACTGGGCCGTTGTCGGTAGCGGACCCAACAAGGCTGCGGCGGATGAAATCAGAATCAAGCTGAGCGAACTCTGCTATAAGACCATTTCGTCCGATTTTATCGAAGATAAAAAACACATCGATTTGTCATCGGAGCCCCTGATCATTGTGTGTGCCGCTGGAGCCAGGGGTGCCGTTATCGGCGATATTATAAAAGATACGGCAATATTTCAGGCCCATAAAGCGACGCCGGTGATCATCGCAGATGCGGGTGAAGACCGGTTTGAACCCTATGCGGCGGACGTATTTTATGTTCCCATGGTCAGCGAACATTTTGCGCCCATTTTGAACACCCTGGTGGGCCATATCTGGGGTTACTATGCGGCCATGGCAATTAATGAGGGCTCAAGTTTCCTATACGAATTCAATAAAGATATTCAAAACACCGTAGATGATTATGCAAAAAAGGATATGGACGTTTATGAACTCGTTCTGGAAAAATCTTTCAGGGAAAAAATCGCCTTTTTCTATAAAGAATTCAGAAGAAAAAAATCTACCGGCGGTTTCCCCACGGCTATGGGGCTTGGAACCGCGTCCGATCTAACCCTTCTGCTTAAATATCTATCGGGCAGGCTGCCGGTGTCTGACTTTGAAATTGACTTTGGTAAAAAGGGTACCCCTCTGAATATGCTGAACAAGCTGTTTGAGTGTCTGGGGGAATCAATCAACTGCTTGTCTCGACCCGTGGATGCCATCCGGCACCAGGCCAAGACGGTCACTGTAGGGACAAGCCGCATCAGCGAAAGGCTGGAAGGGATACTGTTCGATACGCTGGTAAAATATACCATCAGAACATTCCAGCTGACCAACAAAAATATTATCGTTCTAAAAAACCTCCAAAAGATTGTTGCCGGTATAGAAGGGGCGATTCTGTATAGAATCGGCGGGCTGAATCTTCTCGGAGAACCGACCGATGAAACAACCATCGAAATTGTAAAGAAAGATGGTGTCCTTGCGCCGATACCGTCCAGAGTCGAAACAGACCCGCTCCTAAAAGGCACCAAACGAATTATCGTACGGGAGGGGAATGTCTATATCGGTATCGGCCGAAAAGACGACCGGAGTATTATTGTTATTCCGATTATATCCACATCTCCTGACACGGCGAACCTGATCGAAAATATACTGCTTTTAAATATATTGTTTAAAGAAAATGTGTCTCTTGACATTAAAATAAAGGCCCTTGGCGGGAAATATGAGCGTATTAAAAACATCGTTCAGGAAAACAGTGTGGTATGGGAGGACGGGTACCTCGAACTTGTGGAGATGAAGGCCCTTTTTGGAATATCGGCGGAAAAGATCGGAGAATCTATCGTTTCCAGTGTTAACCACGCTATCGCTTAACTGCTGGATCATCTCCTCTCCGAGCTGTAGGCACTACGAGACGGAAGCCGATTGGTTGGTGTTAATTTGGATACAATAAGTGTGTCATCTCCAACTAAATTGGAGAAGAACTATATTTCATAGCCCGCAGGGTATTTCTCGATTTAAGGTGATTGTTTCCAGGTCGATACGCGTGTCATAGACCATAATTTCAACACCATTTTCTCTATTAAATCTTTGTTGTTTTTTTACCACGTGTAACATTTTAGGCCCTTGTAAATGAATACGATGGGTGTCCAGTTCAGAAATGAGCAATTTTTGTCCTGATCAAGGCCACACAAGGGTTTGCGGTGAGGCGTACGTCTGTACGCCGCAACCGGAAACCCGCGGAGAACGCCGAGCAGGGCAAAAAGGGCCATTTATGGATGGACACTAATTAATTTTGCTGGGAAAACCCATATTGCGGGTTCATCTATCTTAACCATCAAAAGATTACAGGAGACAGGACATGCCGGACAAAAAAGAATTTATTATCAAAGACAGACGGGCATTCGCGAAAGGGGATGAAGATACGGAGATAAAAGAAGAAAAGGCTGAACCCGCCAACGAGGATGCCAAGACCGAAGAACCGGAAAAGGCTGCTGAGCCGGACAAGGATACAGAAGACTTTCAGCTGCCGGAAATAAATTTTGCGACTTTCATTTTTTCTTTAAACTCTTCTGCGCTGATGCACTTGGGCGTGATAGAAGACCCGGGCACCGGTAAAAAGGTTGAAAATCTCCCCATCGCAAAACAGACCATAGATATTCTGGGTATGCTGAAAGAAAAAACCCAAGGGAATTTAACGGAAGATGAAGCGGAAATGCTTAAAAATATACTGTATGATCTGAGGATGATCTATGTGAAAGAGAAGGGTTAATCCAGGCATTTCATGAAAATTCTTTCTCCTGCCAAAATAAACCTTTTTTTACAGATTGTCGGGAAAAGGCCCGACGGCTACCATGATCTCTTCTCACTGATGTGTTGTGTCGGACTTTACGACACGGTTTCACTGGACGCAGGCGTTGAAGAGACGGCGGTTTCGTGCGACCATCCCCATGTCCCGGAAGATGAAACAAACCTTGCCTTTGCTGCGGCCGATCTTTTTTATAAAAAATTGAAGAAAAATGAAGGGGTAAAAATTTCTATACAAAAACAGATACCGGTGGCAGCCGGCCTAGGTGGGGGGAGCAGCAATGCCGCCGCTGTTTTTTTAGGATTAAATCGATATTACGGTTATCCTTTTTCGACGGACGAACTTATGTCCATGGGACTTTCAATCGGAGCGGATGTCCCTTTTTTTATTTTCCGAAGACCGGCAACAGCATCTGGAATCGGTGAAAAACTGGAGGTTTACCCTGGGCTTAAAAAGCTAAAGATATTGCTGATTTTTCCAGGGTTTAGTGTTTCAACAGCAACGGTTTATAAAAATCTGAATTTAAGATTGACAAAATGTAAAAAAAAACTTAAAAGTTCTCTTTTGGGTAGGCGAAGTTTTGATCCGGGATGCCATTTATGCAATGATCTTGAGGCAGTTGTGGCATCAAAATACCCTGTTATTAATACTGTTAAAACGGCTCTTTTAGACCATGGGGCATTGGGAGCTTTAATGTCGGGCAGCGGGCCGACCGTGTTCGGTCTTTTTTCTGATTCAGATAAGGCCTCAAAGGCAAATCACGCTCTTGCTCGTACCGATGAGACGTGGCAGCTGTATCTTGCAGATATGATAACGCAGGATGATGGATACAGCATATCATACACATGAAACAACTCAGCTATTGATAAGCGGATGTGTATCTTGATCGCTTATCAACATTTTCGCTTCTGGGGCGTCGTCAAGCGGTAAGACACAGGACTTTGGTTCCTGCATTCGGAGGTTCGAATCCTCCCGCCCCAGCCAAATAACGTCGATTTTGAAAGGATACGGTGAATATGGTGGCAGCTTTCCTTGCATGTATGCAGCGGAAATACAGGATGTTAATTTAGATGGATGATTTTATAATATTTTCAGGAAATTCAAACCCGGCTCTGTCTAAAGAAGTATGCAGTTACCTCAATGTTGCTCTGGGTGGAGAAAAGGTAAAACGGTTCAGTGACGGTGAGATCCAGATAGAAATCGATGAAAACGTAAGATCAAAAGATATTTTTGTAATTCAGTCAATCTGTTCTCCGGTCAACGAAAATCTAGTTGAAATGCTTCTGATGCTGGATGCATTAAAGCGTGCCTCAGCCGCCAGCATAACAGCGGTAATTCCATATTATGGGTATGCACGCCAAGACAAAAAGGTTGCGCCGCGCGTTCCCATCAGCGCTAAACTGGTGGCTGACATGCTGACCGTTGCCGGTGCTTCCAGAGTCATCACAATGGATCTCCATGCCGGGCAAATTCAGGGCTTTTTCGATATCCCCGTGGACAATCTTTTTGCCGCTCCGGTTCTTATTGATTATATCCGGAACAATTTTAATGATGATCTTGTGATCGTTTCTCCGGATGCGGGGGGTGTGGAAAGGGCCAGGGCCTTTGCAAAACGCCTCAATGCCGGTCTTGCCATTATCGATAAGCGGAGAGAAACGCCCAACGAAGCCAAGGCCATGGCCGTGGTTGGTGATGTTGCCGGAAAGATAGTGGTTATTCTGGACGATATGGTCGATACCGCCGGTACTCTGGTGGAAGCCGCAGGTGCCATCATGAAAAATGGTGCCAGAGAGGTTTATGCCGTTTGTACACATCCTGTTCTATCGGGGCCTTCAATTGAAAGGATTGAAAAATCACCTCTGAACGCCTTGGTTGTGACAAACACCATCCCGTTAAAAAATAATGCCAGATCCTGTAAAAAAATAAAGGTTCTTTCGATTTCCGAGCTGATCGGCGAGGCGATTGTCCGCAGCTTCAGAGGAGATTCGGTGACTTCTCTGTTTGTATAAAAGTTTATTAAGGAGGATAATATATTTTGGAATTAATAGAACTAAAAACGAATATAAGAACCACGGTGGGCAACGGTCCTGCACGACGCCTCAGAGAGGCGGGACAGATTCCTGCTGTGCTTTACGGCCCGAAAACAGAATCTGTTCTACTTTCGGTAAATAAAAGTGACTTTGATCTGATTTTGAAAAAAGGAAGGATCGGTCAGCTCATTTTGAACCTGGTCATTCAAAATAATGGTGAAACCTACACCCGACCCGCCATGATAAAGGAACTCCAAGTCCATCCGGTTTCACGGAAATTTTTGCATATCGATTTCTATGAAATCGATATGGATCGCAAGATTACGGCTGGAGTCCCGGTTGTTACCACAGGCAAGTCCGTGGGCGTAGAACGTGGTGGCATTCTACAGATTATAAGACGTGAGCTTGAAGTGCAATGCCTGCCGTTTGAGGTTCCGGAATCCATCGAGATCGATATTACCGATCTGGATATGGGAGATTCCATCCATGTGGAAGATATTTCCCTGGAAGGTGAGGTTGAATTTTTAGGTGAAGCCAATCTTACGGTGGTAACCATACTCACGCCGAAGATTGAAGAAGAACCGGAAGAGGAAGAGGAAGAGGAGGCCGAAGAGGAAGAAGCTGAAAAAGAAGATGGAGAAACACCCGAAGCTGATAGCGAAAAATAGTTTTTACAGGTATTATTGATGCCGCAAAAACGATTACGCTTGGTGGTTGGACTGGGGAATCCCGGCGAGACCTATTCCAAAACACGTCACAATGCCGGTTTTATGGTTGTGGATAAAGTTTCAGACGCTTTCTCTATTGCCCTTCAAAAACGAAAGTTTGATGCCCGATTCGGCATTGGATCCATCGACGGCATAAAGGTCATCCTGGCAAAACCGATGGCTTTTATGAACAGAAGCGGGCCTTATGTTCAGAAAATTGCAGGATATTTTAGGATATTATGTGAGGACATGTTGGTCATTCATGACGACATCGACCTTGCTTTTGGAAGATTAAAAATTAAAGAGAAAGGAGGGGATGGGGGACACAGAGGTATAAGATCGATAATCGATGCCTTTGGCGGAGGTGATTTTATGCGTCTTCGTATTGGCGTCGGGCGACCTGAGGCCGGAATCGGTGCTTCTGATTATGTTCTGGGAAAATTTACTTTAAAAGAAAAAAAGGTTTTAAACCAGATCATTACCACGGCCCGGGATGCTGTTGTTACTATCCTTTGTAAAGGTACAAAGGAAGGGATGAACAGATTCAACAACAGGAGAATTGTAATTTAAAGCTAAATATTTCAGATGGAGGGAAAATGGAATCTGTATTAAACAATTTACCGTTGTTTTGCACGCTGATCGGTGCTTTGGGGGTGGTTTTTGCGGTTGTGCTGGCCGGAGTTGTCAAAAAAGCACCTGCCGGAGATGAAAAGATGCAGGAAATTGCCGCTGCTATTAAAGAGGGCGCGATTGCATATCTGAACCGCCAGCTCAAAAGTATGGGTATTGCCGGTATTATTATTTTTATTATCATCTTTGCCTTTCTGGGGGCTAAGACCGCCATCGGATTTATGATCGGTGCCATAGTATCATTTATTGCAGGGTATGTGGGTATGCGGGTATCGGTTATAGCCAATGTAAGAACAGCAGAAGCCGCCAAAAAAGGGCTTGCAGCCGGTCTTAATCTGGCTTTTAAGGGCGGTGCTGTTACAGGTATGTTGGTGGCCGGTCTGGCACTAACATCCGTAGCCGGGTTTTATGC
This sequence comes from Deltaproteobacteria bacterium, assembly GCA_019314155.1. GTDB lineage: Bacteria > Desulfobacterota > Desulfobacteria > Desulfobacterales > UBA11574 > JAAXQD01. The sequence goes on along the minus strand of JAFCZV010000019.1, from coordinate 2,859 downwards.
CGTAACCCATGACATTATGGCCCTTGTGGCCCTCGGTTTTGGCGGTAGCCTGATTTCGATTTTCGCACGGCTCGGCGGTGGCATCTTCACAAAAGGCGCTGATGTGGGAGCTGACCTGGTAGGTAAGGTTGAAGTGGGTATCCCTGAAGACGACCCCAGAAACCCGGCTACGATTGCCGACAATGTGGGTGACAATGTGGGTGACTGTGCGGGTATGGCAGCGGATCTTTTTGAAACCTATGCGGTTACTGCGGTTGCCACCATGCTTATCGGTAGTCTTCTCTATCCCAAAAACCAAATGGTGATTGAATTCCCGCTGGTGCTCGGCGCCATTTCTATCATCGCTTCAATGATCGCCATTTTCTTTGTGAGACTCGGAAAGAGCGAATATATCATGGGCGCATTGTACAAGGGGATGTTCGGTGCTGCCATCATAGCGGCCGTTGCATTCTACTATGCCAGCAAGAAGTTCATGGGCGGGTTGGGTGATATTTCCGCCATGAATATTTACTATTGCACACTTATCGGACTTATTCTTACCGTTGTAATCGTTATTATTACCGAATACTATACAGGTATTTACGGACCGGTTAAAGGGATTGCACAGGCGTCTTCAACCGGCCACGGCACAAATATTATTGCCGGTCTGGCCGTGAGTATGCAGGCCACGGCTGCTCCGGTTCTTGTCATCTGTCTGTCAATTTTTATGGCGTATCACTTTGCCGGCCTATATGGTATCGCCATGGCAGCCATGTCCATGCTTTCCATGACCGGGATGGTGATTGCCATTGACGCTTACGGGCCGATCACAGATAATGCCGGCGGAATTGCTGAAATGGCGGGAATGGACGAGAGCGTCCGGGCGATCACAGATCCGCTGGATGCGGTTGGAAACACCACCAAGGCCGTGACCAAGGGGTATGCCATCGGTTCTGCCGGTCTGGCGGCTCTGGTTCTTTTTGCAGCCTATGTACAGGAATTTGCCATGCACGCCAAAGAGGGTGCTCCTGTCTTGAGATTCGACCTGGCTGATGTAAACGTTATCATCGGTCTTTTCATCGGCGGGCTTTTACCGTATCTGTTTGCTTCTATCGCCATGAAGGCGGTGGGCAATGCAGGTGGGGCAGTGGTTGAGGAAGTGCGTCGCCAGTTCCGGGAAATTCCGGGCATCATGGAAGGCACTGCCAAACCCGATTACGCAGCCTGTGTTGACATCGTCACCAAGTTTGCCCTACGTGAAATGATTGTTCCCGCGCTTCTCCCGGTAGTGGCTCCACTTGTTGTCGGTTTATTGCTGGGAAAGGTCGCTCTGGGCGGGCTTTTGATCGGAAGTATCGTCACCGGTGTTTTTCTTGCCCTTTCCATGACCACCGGCGGGGCTGCCTGGGATAATGCCAAAAAATATATCGAAGACGGCCATCTGGGCGGCAAAGGAAGTGATGCCCATAAAGCGGCGGTTACCGGTGACACTGTGGGCGATCCCTACAAGGATACCGCAGGTCCGGCCATTAACCCTATGATCAAGATACTGAATGTTGTTGCACTGCTGTTGGTTCCATTCCTGCTGTAAAAAACATTCATAAAAATTGTATAAATAAAAAGGATCGGCGCAATGATGCGCCGATCCTTTTTTATTGTATTGCCGGTTGATTGTTTATTGATTGTATGGTATATATTTTAAAAGGTTGTTGGGGCGCATAGCGTAAATCCCGATTCGTCGGGAAGATTGATCTCAGATTTTTAAAAAAATAAACCGGTGTTAAAATGAATGAGAAAAAGGTTAAAGATAAAATGCAAACCCCCAAACAAGACGTTCGGGAATTCAAAGTCGGGGATCTTGCCGTCTATCCTGCTCATGGTGTCGGGAGAATCAACTCCATCGAGTCCCGGATTATTAACGGCGAAGAACATGATTTTTATATGATGAAAATCCTCGAAAATGAAATGACCATCATGATACCCACATGGAATGTTGAACAGGTCGGACTTAGGGACGTCATCGACGAGAAAGACATCTCCAAAGTGTACGAAGTCATGGAAAGACGGGAGACGTCAACCGGTGAGACCCAGACCTGGAACCGAAGATATCGGGAATATATGGACAAGATCAAAACCGGTTCACTGTATGATGTGGCCGAAGTGTACAGGGATCTTTCCCTTCTGAAATTAACAAAGGATTTATCCTTTGGTGAACGCAAACTTTACGATACTGCTCAAAACCTGCTGGTTATGGAACTTTCAACCGTCAGAAATACCGGCGGAGAGACGATTATATCCGAGATGGAGTTGCTTTTTCCCCCTAAAGAATCTGAAGATACAGATAATTCCGACAAATAACCCACCTTCTAAAACATGCATCATCGGAATTCCTTTACCATACGTGTGGATGCAACCGATTCAGGAAAGCGCCTTGACTTTTTGGTTGCGTCCCGGATTGTGGATTGTTCTCGTTCTTTTGCCGCAACCCTGATTCGCGACGGAAAGATTCGAATTCAGGGCAGAGCGGGTGAGGAAATCTGCGGACACATTCCCTTTCCGGAGCCCAGCCCCTTTAAACCTGAACCGATTCCCATCGATATTCTTCACGAGGACGATGACATCATCGTTGTCAATAAGCAGCCGGGACTTGTGGTGCACCCGGCACCGGGCCACCTCAGCGGAACGTTGGTGAACGGTCTTTTGTATCATTGCCCCATGCTCGAAGGAATCGGCGGGGAGTTTCGGCCGGGGATTGTACATCGGCTTGACAAAGACACGTCCGGTGTGCTTGTGGTGGCCAAAAATTCCGGAGCACATCATCGTTTGTCCGATCAGTTTAAGCGCAGAACCATCAAGAAAAAATATTTGGCCCTGGTTCAT
>JAFCZV010000265.1 GCA_019314155.1 Deltaproteobacteria bacterium | reverse complement strand
GTTTACCAAGAAGGTATTATAACTGAGAATCGTTGGAATGAAATGTTAATTTTGTTGGGATATGATCAACATAGACCAGAATGGGGGTTACCTTTCCGCGAAGCGGTTCAGTTCATGCATGAACCTTGAATTTTAATCTCAAAATTTCAATTCTTTTTGGTAGATAGTGATTTTAAATGAAGTTTATGTCACTATTATTTATTGTAAACCCGGCCATATTGTTTGCATAAATAGCTAATTATATAACAAAAGCGTGAATTTGAGTGTCATTTTATCTTTTGTGAATGAGAAGATAGCCTATTGCAATTAAAATTTCTGTAATGCCAAGGTATTCTCTCCGACTATAAACCATAACCTTGAACTTTTTTATGCAATGCTTAGTCTATTCCAACGGACCACAGTCCAAATTGTTAATTAAATCTTAAAAGCATTTGTATAATATTTTTAACAGGATGGTTACTAAGTCGTGGTTTATAGGAGGAAGTATGAAAACACTAATTCTTTCCAGATCCTATCTGGAAAATATAATGAAAATCTTGACCCTAATGTTATTAGTCTTCTTCTGGGCTTTGAGTCAGTATGTTTATGCGGCTGGTGCGCCGGCAAAACCTATGAAATCCACAGCCGGAATACGCATAGAGGTCATAGAGGTCGATGTGCATTTTAAAGAAGGTCAGAAACTCCAGGAAGCCGGTAATTACAAGGACGCTTCAAAAAGTTACGAAAAAGCGGTTAAAGCGGACCCCAAATATGCTGAGGCTTGGAGTAATTTGGGATATACCTACCGAAAGCGAGGGCATTTTGATAAGGCAGTAAAAGCCTACAAAAAGGCCATTAATCTTGACCCTAATTTAGCTGAGGCCCACGAATATCTGGGCGAGGCTTATGCTGAGATGGGAAAATTTGAATTGGCGGAAAAAGAGTTGAAAATTCTGCGTGAGCTCGGCTCTGATGAAGCAGATGAGCTAGAGGAAGTTATTGCCAGAATGGAAGCAAAGCAGAGTGACGAGAATCATAAAGAAAATACGAAAGAAAAAAAAGATTGGTTTCGATAACCTAAAATTGACCTATAATGCCGCACACAACAACTAAAAATTAACAAGCCCAAGCCCGCATAAGCATTATTTCAGCTCAGACTGTTTATCTATATCTGAACCTACCCTAAATTGGTGGATACCTCAGAAAGCCCATTGTATAGATGGCAGAATGGAGGTGTTTAGGCGGAACGACAGCATAGTGGTTTGTTCCGGTTAAAATCTGCATTATTTCCGCCTTGAAATGCACGATTAAAGGTCACGCAGAAGCAGGAATGGTTGGAGAAATTACAATCAAATAACCAATGATGGTAGGGGATAGGGTCAAATTAGTCTATTAATCGAACTGCTAAAATAGGGAAACAAGCCTAATGAAACGAAAGCTATTCATTATTACGGCCGCTATGTTTGTATTGATTCAGGCTTGCGCTGGATTGGACCGTCACAAAGCGACAGAAAAACTACCTCGGGATCAAAGAGCAATGGCATTTTTCGTGGAACTGGATCGGGTCACTCAAAAGTATAGGGTCGCAGATGCATCCCGATTCCCGATATCTGGCTTCCCGTATCTTCGAACCGATCGATTTCTGGAGGGAATGAAAGACAAGCTAATTGGGCCTGAACAGGAACACCTTTGGATTGAGTGGATGCAAAATCTGGATCTGGAGTCCCGAGAAAAAGAAATCGCCAACCTTCCGAAAATCGCCCTTCTGGAACTGGCAGAACGGACAGGAGAACCCCCTGACCGCAAGGCTGTTTATGACCGGATGAGGGTCTATTCAAATCACTTGTTTGTTAGCGATCGTCGCTACCCCGAGTATGTCGCTGCAATCAAGAAGGCTGTCTTCGTCCCCGATGAATATTCTACTATAAGGCGAATTTTAGGGCTCTACCCTGTAGCGGTAATACCGGTATCCATTGCCACTAATAAGGCAAACACCAGGTACAAACATTGGCATCAAATTCCGCCTGAAGAACTAGAAACTTACGGCCGTCTGACAACTTTTGTTTCACCGAAGGCCACCAAAAGTTTCAACCATGTCGAAATGGATCGGCTGTTTGATTCACAGAACCACGACGCCTTCGGTCTGCCTCTATTGACCCAGGAAGACATTGTTAAACTTGCCCACATGTTTGCACCTGTCATTACCCAAGACGTCAATGCCGAATATGACCGATTCGGCAGGGTGTTTTGGGATAAGCATCAGGTCACTATCGATTCAAAGCTGGTCACCGTGTATTATTATATATCTTACGTGTTCGTCGATGGAATACCTGCGCTACAAATGAATTACGCCATTTGGTACTCTGGCAGGATGGGTGATAACTCTCCATGGATTGAACGGGGTCCACTCGATGGATTGACACTTAGAATAACCTTCGATAGCATAGGTAGGCCTGTGATGGCCGATGTCATGAACAACTGCGGTTGCTACTATTTCTTCATACCCAACAAGAAGTACGTCAGGGAAGTCATTGAAAAACCGAATGACTTCGAACCATTGATCCCTACCTGGCTACCGGATGAATTTCCTATGAAGCGCATCCATTTACGTGTAAACTCCGGATGGCACCAGGTACAACATATTCATGCAGGAGACATACCGGATGAAACTATTATTTATGAGCTTCTCCCCTACGATGTACTGAAGTCTTTGCCGCAGGAAGATGGTCTTAAGGAAAGCGTCTTCACACCGGATGGAATCATGAAAAACTCCTCTCGGATCGAACCGTACATTTTATTTTCAATGGGCATCCCCAATGTGGGTTACATGCGCCAGAGGGGACACCATGCCATTAAGTTAGTCGGACGCGAACATTTCACAAATCCTTACATATATGACAAAAATTTTGTTTTTATCCGAGAATGATATCACTTCAAATCGGCGTATGGATGTTGCAAGCAAACTGAGACTTTATCACTTAAACTTATTTACGTATTCCCTCGATATTTACTGTTAGTTCAACCTTATCTCCAACGCCTCCAAGCATGTGGGTCATGCCAAAGTCACTGCGTTTTATTAAAAAGGTCGTTTCAAAACCGGCCCGATAACCACCCCAGGGATCAGATCCGGAACCGATGTGCCGGACTTTGACTGTGAGCGGGCGAGTCACCCCGTGAAGCGTCAAACGGAATCTGACCTCGTAGATATCCCTGCTCACTTTTCTAAATGTTTCGCTACGAATTGAAATCACGGGATATTTTTCAGCATCAAAAAATTTCTTACTCTTCAGATCCTCGTCTCGTTCGGCATTGGACGTGTCAATGTCTGCAACCTTCACCGAAACTTTAATAGAACTGCTTCCAGGCACCTTTTCATCGAAAGTGATGGTGCCTGTAGGATTGTTGAAACGGCCGTGAACGAAGCTGATTCCCAGATGTTTGACTCGAAAGGTGATCGCCGAATGTACTGGATCGACCTTGAAAACTTCCGAAGCCGTTACCGGGGACGAAACTGTAACCAGTAATCCGCAAATGAAAAATATCGTCATTATACTAAAGATGCGTTTTGTTTCCACAATGCAGACCTCGACACCGTGTTTTGGGTAATTTCTTGGGGTGCTGATAGAGATATTGAGATTACCTCAAGAATTTCGAACTTGTCAAAACCTTTGATCTTTTGCAAGCCTACAACTATCTTACTTGGCGGATATTTTGACGATACCTTTTGGGTATCATATTATAAGCTGTTTGGACAAAATTCTAACAGGCCGGGTTCCATTTATTCCAACGTTTCATATCCTCGCTCACCGGTGTAAATTTTTATTAGCTTGCCGTTTTTAAACCTC
>JAFCZV010000264.1 GCA_019314155.1 Deltaproteobacteria bacterium | reverse complement strand
ACCACGGCGACATCATTGTTTCCGACAATTTTCTGTTTGCGCGCTTCCACCAGGCCGGCAAGAGATTCTCCGCCGTGGGTACAGGCAATATGTCCGTTCCGGTTGGCCAAAAGTTCCCAGTCCATGATGGATTGTTCAGCAACCTCCACAAAAAATACATTCTGCCTGTCAGACATTCGGTTATAAGCATCCACCAGATGAATCACCCTCGGCATTGAAACAGGATTCCCGATCATAGCTGCCTGGGCAACACTGGACTTGACGGTCACCGGTCTAAACTTTCGTTTCTCAGCATCCGGTTCGAGGTAATATCGGTAAACAGGATTGGCATGTTGAGACTGAACGCCCAATATTTTCGGCAAAGACGTTATGATACCGGTCTCATAAAATCTTAAAAACCCGCTAATCACAGCGGTAATATTGCCGGCGTTACCGATGGGTAAAACCACCACTTTATCTTCCATGTCGTATTCAAAGGATTGGGCAATTTCATATGAATACGACTCCTGTCCAAGTATCCGCCAGGCATTTTTAGAGTTGAGAAGTGCCACATTATAATTTTCTGACAGCGCTTCAACAACCTTCATACAATCGTCAAAAACACCCGGAATCTCGAACACCCAAGCACCGCTTCCCAGGGGCTGAGAAAGCTGTTGGGGGGTAACCTTCTTGTGCGGAAGAAGCACGGCAGATTTAACATGGGGTTGAAGATAGGACGCATACAAGGCCGCAGCCGCAGCAGTGTCGCCGGTAGACGCACATATGGCCAGCACATCGGAAACACAACCTTTTTGAACCAGAAAATGTATATAGCTCAAGGCACTGGCCATCCCCCGGTCCTTAAAGGAAGCACTGGGATTTTGACCGTCATTCTTAAAATAGAATCTGACACCGGCTTTCTGTTGCAAAAAATCATTTGCCTCGACAATCGGTGTGTGTCCTTCGCCTAGATAAACCACCGAATCGAGGGGTATCACCGGCCCGATAAATTCATGATACAGATAGATCCCCTTTAACGCTGGAATGGTAAGCATCTTGCGATAGTCAAAAATTGTTCGCCAGATCTCTCCCGGAATCTTTTTTAAACGTTCAAAATTGAGATCGTAAATGAGAAGCACCTGTGCGCAATCCGGGCATGTATAGAGCAATTTATCAATTCCGTACCTCTGGTCACAGCCCAGACATCGATAAACTAGTTCGCCTTCATGCTGAGGAATTAAATAGGGTTGAATTTCTTTTGGAAAATTTTCTGGTTTCACGGCACGAGTTTTTCCATTCCCCCCATATAGGGTCTTAGGGCTTCGGGAATAATCACAGATCCGTCAGCCTGTTGAAAATTTTCAAGTACTGCGGCAAAGGTCCGTCCCACTGCAAGACCGGATCCGTTGAGGGTATGGACAAGTTCTGTCCCTTTTTTTCCTTTTCTTTTGAATCTAATGTTGGCGCGCCTGGCCTGAAAGCTTTCAAAATTGCTGCATGACGAAATTTCTCTGTAAACCCCTTGCGCGGGCATCCATATTTCAATATCGTAGGTTTTTGCTGCAGAAAAGCCCAGGTCGCCGGTGCACAGACTGATAACCTGATAAGGAAGCCCGAGGCATTTTAAAATCTTTTCGGCATTGTTTAAGAGCGTTTCGAGCTCATCATAAGACGTCTCCGGTCGGGTGAACTTCACCAGTTCGACCTTGTTGAACTGATGCTGCCGGATCAAGCCCCGGGTATCCTTGCCATAGGAACCTGCTTCTGAACGAAAACACGGGGTATACGCCGTGTAGAGAATCGGCAACATGTTTTCATCCAGGATTTCGCCTTTATGGATATTGGTAACGGGGACTTCCGCCGTCGGAATCATAAAATAATCCCACCCTTCCAGCTTGAAAAGGTCCTCCTCGAATTTCGGCAACTGGCCGGTGTTGGTCATACTGTCCCGGTTTACCATAAAAGGAGGGAGTATTTCTTTATAACCGTGCTCGGTGGTATGGATATCCAGCATAAAATTAATCAGCGCTCTTTCCAGCTTTGCACCGGCCCCCAGATAAAGCGGAAAGCGTGCACCGGTAATTTTGGATGCTGTTTCAAAATCCAATATCTTAAGGTTTTCGCCCAAAGTCCAGTGAGGCATCGGCTCGAAATCGAAATCCGGCGGGGTGCCCGTCTTTTTTAGAACCGGATTTTCAGAACTGTCCCTGCCTATGGGAACTGACACGTGGGGTAAATTCGGCAACCCAAAAAGAATTTGTTTTATCTTTTCTGAATTTTCGGTCAAATGCAGATCCAGGGTTTTGATTCTCCCCCCGACTTCGCGCATCTCGGTCACAAGATCATCTGCATCTTCACCATTTTTCTTCAGAGCTGCGATCTTCTCCGAGACAACATTCCGGCGATGTCTTAAATTTTCAATCTCGAGCAGGAGAGACTTGCGCTGGGCATCACAATTTTTAAAGGTTACCAGATCCGCTGTTTCTCCTCTGTTTGTCAGCGATTTTTCAATCTCCTCCAGATTTTGTCTTACAAACTTGATTTCCAGCATATCAATATTTATATTCCTTTAAACCTTAATTCGCTTCGCTCAAACGACGTTTCATAACCCAAATTTTCAACGCTTTCTTTACACCTGAATCGTATTGCTAATACCTATATTATCGACAATACGATTTGAAAAAAATTCTTTTGCCTTGTATCACGGGGCAAGCCATATAGTCAATGATTATTATGAGTTGACATTGTTCATCAAATTTGTATACTATAAAAAATATTCAAAATGTTTGCGGGGGGGAAAGTATTCATGGAGGAAATTCGAGAAACAAAAGATGAAATACGCAGCAATATTGCAAAGGCACTTGCCGCACTTCCAGCCAAAGAAGTTGAAGAAAAAACAACAAGAATAGAAAACCGGCTTTTTGAATTCGCTAATTTTCTGGAAGCTAACATTGTTTTACTCTATATCAACAGCAGCTGTGAAGTTACCAGTCTGAAAATCATTAAAAGATGCTTCAATTACAACAAAATCGTCATTCTTCCCGCCTTTGATACAACAAAACATAAAATGAAATTGATGAAAATCAACAATGTCGACACGGATTTGACGCTGGGTCCCAGAGGCATCTTGGAACCAGATCCCAGCCAGTGCAACGTTGTGCCCATCGAATGTATCGACATTGCAATTATCCCAGGCATCGCTTTTGATGAAAAGGGCGGAAGAATCGGATCCGGCGATGGATATTACGACCGTCTTATTCCAAGCCTCTCCATTACCACAAGAAAGGTCGCCTTGTCGTTTGAAGACCAGATCGTTCCACAAATACAAATGGAAGCTCACGACAAGTATGTGGACATTATTATTACAGATAAACGGATTGTCTATAAAATATAACCGAACAAAAAAAGCTACCCGGCTGCTCAACTTGTTGCGTTCAATATTTTTTCCAGCTTCTGAAGATTTTCTTCCTGCCCCACGGCGATGACTGTGTCTCCGGCCTCGACAACCGCCTCAAATGAGGGGTTGAACAACATGCTGTCGTCCTGCTTTTTTATGGCGACGATGATCAGATTAAATCGCTGCCTGATACCGGAATCCTTCAGCATCACATTTACAAGGTTGGACGAAGGATTGACCGGTATCTCTTCCATTTGAATATCTTTACGCTTGTGAGCAAAAGCCAGGTCCAGAAAATTTGTCACTGTTGGACGGATAATCCGCTGGGCCATGCTGGCTGCCCCCATATCATAGGGTGACTCCACCCTGTTGGCACCTGCAGCCAGCAATTTAGATTTCGCTCCATCCTGAGAGGCCCTTGCCATGATATAAATGTCTGGATTAAGTTGTCTCGCGGTGAGCACCAGGAATACATTGTCC
>JAFCZV010000263.1 GCA_019314155.1 Deltaproteobacteria bacterium | reverse complement strand
TTTACCGCCGCGATAACAGGTATCGGCAATTCTTGGAGTCTATTGATCAGCCCATGTCCCATTTCGGCAAAGATTTTAGCTTTAAGGACGTTGAATTTAAGAAATTCCGTGATATCCGCACCGGCAACAAAAGATTTTTCTCCGGCGCCGGTAAGGACAAGAACCCGGATATCTTCGTCCAAAGCAACCGTGTCCAGGGCATTTGAAAACTCTTGAAGCGATTCATCGTTCAATGCGTTCAATACTTCAGGCCTGTTGAACGTAATCGTTGCAACCCCTTTTTCTACTTTAAAAATAATGTTTTTATACGCCATAGTTTAACCTCCGTATTTTCTCGAATCCTTTTTTGGGTTCACTTCCATAAATGCAGTGGGATTTGTTTCCCTGACATACGCCTGAATTCCTTTGACAATGGCATCGCACATTCGATCCTGATATTTTTCATTGACGAGCCTTTTGCATTCTCTAGAATTGCTGATAAAAGCGGTTTCTATGAGTATAGCCGGCATCTGGGCTCCCAGAAGAACATAAAACGGCGCCTGTTTTACCCCCTTACTCTTTATCCTGCTGTAGTACTTTCTCAAATGATTCTTCAACGATCCCTGAATATGTACCGCCAGGCGGCTCGATTCATTGATTTTTGCGTTCTGCATGAGATCGCTTAAAATGGACTGCAGGTCACTGATATTTTTAGTTGACGTGGCATTTTCTCTGGCGGCCACCAAGATGGCATCATTATCTGTGGCCAGATTCAGGAAAAATGTTTCGATGCCGAAGGCCCGCCGGTCTCTGGAAGCATTGGTGTGTATGGAAATAAAAAGATCCGCATTTTTTGTATTTGCGATGGCTGTCCGCTCCTCCAATGTAAGGTTGCGATCACTGTTGCGGGTCATGATCACCTCACAGTTCAGCTTTTTGCGAATCTTCTTCGCAAGGCGCCTGGCAACTTTCAGGGAAATATTTTTTTCATAAACCCCTTTCAAATAACCTGGCGCACCATAATCCCGACCGCCGTGACCCGGATCGATCACAATCCGCCTTACGCCCAGGACAAGCTGTTTGGCCAAAGCGCCGGCTGGGATCTTAACCCCTTTTTTATCCGTTTTTACCACCGAGGGGGTGGGTTTTGCAGCCTTTCCCCATACATCGATGACAATCCTGAAGGGGTTCTTGAGGGAAAAGATTTTATACGTTTTAAAAGACTTGATGTCGACAACTACCCGGACCTGATTTGAGGAGAATTGTCCGGCACGTGTATCGATGAGTAGATTGTCATCGATGAGAATGTGTTTTTTTATGTCTTTTCCCAATCTGCTGTTATTTAAATCGACATAAAGACGTTGGGGTTTGTTAGTGGATGTGTCTTTTTTAAGAAGTCTGTGGGCGTAGGACACTTCATTATCTGCATCGATGACCACACGGGTGTAGTGCGGATTGGACCAGTAGCGCAGCCCGACAATTTCGGCATTCCCGGCTTCGGCCTGGGTTGATTTTTTTGTATTCCGGTCTTGAGTAGAAGATGATTTTTTTATCTCCTTTTCGATGCTGTCCACCGGAGACCGGGCATTGTTTTTTTTAGGTCTGGCTTTTTTGGACGTTGTTTTCGGGGCCTTTTTCAAGGCGTGCCGGTGTATGGCATTTTCAGCTTTTTGTCTGTATTTGCTTTTTGGATAACGCTTTATAATAAGATCATACATCTTAAAAGCGTTTTCTTTATCAGACTTTTTAAATGATCGCCTATAAAGTTCTTCATACAAAACGCCGGCCATATAAAGTCCTGCAGGGGCCCACGAACTCGAAGGGCTATGCCGGTAAACCGCTTTGAACTTTTTGATGCAGAGCAGCCAGTTCTCCCGGTATTTCTGCTTTTTGGGGCTGTGGCGAAGTTTTTTAAAGCAGGCTTCAGCCTGGTGGTATTTGTCTTTTGAAGTGGCTGCAAAGGACACTTGCTGTACTGTTAAGGAAAGCATACAGCCAATCAGAAAATAGGGTAAAATTAATTTTATTCTATCAAATAACAACGGTTTTGGCCTTTTCCTGAAGTTCGTTCAGATAATTTAAAGCATCCAGAGGTGTCATTTTCGAAAGGTCCAGTTTTTGAAGTTTCTCAAGGATAAAATGATCCATTTTTGAAAAAAGATTGAGCTGCACATGTCCTTTTTTCGAAAGATCTGCACCATCACGAATGGCATGTAGCGATTTTAAGCCATGTTCATCATTTTCGATGTCGTACAGAATTTTTTTCGCCCGCTGGATCACGGTATTTGGAACACCCGCCAGCCGGGCGACTTGTATCCCATAACTCCTATTGGTGCCCCCTTCCACCAATTTTCGCAAGAAAATAATTTCATCATTCCATTCCTTGACCGCAATGTTGTAATTTTTGATCCGGTCCTTCAGACGTGCCAGTTCCGTTAATTCATGATAATGCGTCGCAAAAAGGGTTTTAACACCGGCAGCCTTTAAATCATGGAGGTATTCCGCAACCGCCCAAGCAATACTGAGGCCGTCAAAGGTACTGGTTCCCCGCCCTATCTCATCCATTATAACAAGGCTCCGGGACGTTGCGCTGTTTAAAATATTTGCGGTTTCTTGCATTTCCACCATAAATGTGCTCTGGCCTTGGGAGAGGTTGTCCAGAGCCCCGACACGTGTAAATATTCTGTCCGTAGTACCGATTGAAGCCCTGGCGGCAGGAATAAAAGAACCCATCTGGGCCATAAGGACCATGAGGGCCACCTGGCGCAGCACCGTCGATTTGCCCGCCATATTGGGTCCGGTTATAATGAGTATCTGATTTTCCGTATTGTCAATCCGGATCGTATTCGGGACGAAACGCTCACCGGCAATCATTTTCTCCACCACCGGGTGTCGGCCGTCTTCTATCTGAATGAAGCCCTCTGTATTAAATTCCGGCCTGCGGTAATCGTTTTGATCTGCAACCTCAGCCAGATTCAACAGGCAATCGAGTCTGGCCAAAAAATGTGCCGTTTCTTGAATGGCCGTGTTGTTGTTGACTACCGCATCTTTAATCTCGTTGAATATTTGGTATTCAAGGGCTGCCCTTTGGTCTTCCGCACCCAGGACCTTTACTTCAAAATTTTTCAGTTCGTCCGTGATGTAACGCTCTGCATTGACCAGCGTCTGTTTACGCACATAATGCACAGGAACCGCTTTTGAACGTGTTTTCGGTATTTCGATAAAATAACCGAAAACCTTATTGTAACTTACTTTAAGGGTGTTTATTCCGGTTGCTTCTTTCTCCCTGGCCTCGAGTTCGGCCAGCCATTTTTTTCCGTCCCGACTGATTAAAATCAGCTCATCCAGTTGAGAATTGAAGCCGGTTTTGATAATACCGCCTTCATTGATGGTCGGCGGTGCATCTTCGCGGATGGCTCTTTCAATCAGGTCGGCCAACTTGCTGAGACCGTCGATATTCTGGCGGGAGTTGAAAAGGGTGGCTTTAAATTTCGAAAGCAGGGTCCATATATCCGGGAGGCTGTTCAAGGAACGCTTCAGCGCAACAAGATCTCTGGCATTTGAATGACCCATGGCGATCTTACTTCCGAGACGTTCAAGATCATAAACCGATTTCAAGTGATCTCTTATATCCCGCCGGATCTGTATATTGTCCTTTGCTTCTTCCACAGAATCCTGCCGAAGCCGCATCTCGGATATATCCATCAACGGATATCTAATCCACCGCTTCAGGAGCCTCCCCCCCATAGCCGTAACCGTCCGATCCATAATGCCAATGAGGGTCCCCTGTCTGGAACCTGTACGGATATTTTTTATAATTTCAAGGTTGCGGAAACTAATTTCGTCTATAACAAGGGAATTGCCAAGGGAATATGTTTCGAT
>JAFCZV010000262.1 GCA_019314155.1 Deltaproteobacteria bacterium | reverse complement strand
TGGACCGTCGGGAGCAGGAATACTGGAAAGACCGCATAAAAGCAGGGAATCTGTACATCAATCGAGAAACCACCGGCGCCATTGTTCTGCGCCAGCCTTTTGGCGGTATGGGCAGATCAGCGCTTGGGGCTGGTATCAAGGCGGGCGGTCCGAACTATGTCTTTCAATTTATGAATTTTGAAGATATTGGATTTCCTACGGCAGGCGCGATTCAAAACGATCATAGCTTATTACGGGTGGCCCAGGAATGGAAGGTAAAACTGGATTGGGGCCAGTTGGGTGAATTTAAGACCGATTTGACCCGGACCATCCGGGCCGTAAAAAGTTATCTTTATCATTGGGAGCAGGAATTTTCCCGGGAAAAGGATTACTTCCATTTGAGGGGTCAGGACAACACCTTCCTATATCTGCCGGTGGGTACGGTGGCCATCCGTGTTCATCCGGGCGACAGCCTGTTTGATGTTCTGGCTAGAATCGCTGCGGTAAAGATATCAGGGTGTGAACTTTTGATCAGTCTTCCCCCGGGATTGAACAACTCGGTTACAGGGTTTCTTTACGGTAAACAGGGTAAACGATTTGTCGGTGACGCCCCGATGACCGATCAATCTGACAAAGATCTTATGGCGATGATACCCGAGATCCAGCGTATCCGTTATGCGGCGCCGGATCGGGTGCCGGATGAAGTATTTCTGATCGCAGCAGAGACGGGCTTTTATATTTCCCGAACAAAGGTTTCCATGGAAGGAAGAATTGAACTGTTGCAGTATTTTCAGGAACAAAGTGTCTGTTCCAATTATCATCGATACGGCAATCTCGGCGAACGTGCCCTTTGATAAACGAAATGAAGCCAAAACGTGAACGGGCGGACTTTTTTAAAAAGAGGAGATCCTGATGTTCTACAAGCGCGTTAACAGCGGTTATAAACAGGCCCAGCGGTTGCAGCGTTAAAGGCCGCAGGGTATATATTCACGTAAGGCAGGAGATTAAAGGGGGGCTGGTGCGTCATATGAAAGATATTGAAATTATAAACCTGGAAGATTACGGTGATATAAGGGGCGCATTGTTTAGCATTTCTGAAGTGGATATCGGTTTTTTGGATAAAATACAAAACATCCATTTTGGAAAAATTCATCCAAATTCAATTCGCGGAAATCATTTTCATGGTCAAAGGAAAGAAATCTTAATCATCGCCTATTCAGATATATGGACATTGGCCTGGGCCAAAAAAGATTCCTCCGAAACCACAGAAAAGAATTTCAAGGGATCCGGGGCTATATTGATCAAAATAAATTCAGAAATCGCACATACAGTTAAAAATGATGGCCAAAAGGATTTGGAAATCATTTCATTGTCAAACAGGATATTTTCCAAAGAGAATCCAGATACATTTTCAAAGATATTGATGGAATAGCATAACGTATTATAAACTAAAAAGATCAAAAACCTATTCGTATTTCTGTTTCCAGTTTTCTTGAAGAAATCAGAAAAATTCTTTCAACCCTATAGACCTAATATCCCCATTGTATTCAAAGAAAATGAATGCGGACTCATTCCGTTGAATAAAAATTTCAGGGGCAAAGATACCCGCAATATACATCCTTTCCAATCGCAACCCCCGTTTTTTATTTGATATCTAACAGTTATTCATTCGAAGAAATCTTTTTAATTTCCCTTGACATTTCTCAATACCGTTGATAATGAATGAGTGTTCATTCATAAATATTTTTCATTTTTCCATGAAATATTCGGGTTGGGGAGGTCCATTATTAGTACCAATGAAAAAATAAATGACAAATATGATCGCATCCTTGAAGCAGCGGTCAAAGTATTTGCGGAGCAAGGCTTTTTCCAGTCAACAGTTTCGCAGATCGCCAGGGAAGCAGGGGTCGCTGACGGTACTATCTATCTTTATTTCAAAAACAAAGATGATATCCTGGTTCAGTTTTTCAGCTATAAAACCAGACAGGTTTTTGCTCGCTTCAGAGAGGAAGTTGACGGAGCCGACAATGCCGTTGATAAACTTCGCAATCTTATTCGTCGACATCTCGAGGAATTTCAGAATGACAGGAATATGGCAATGGTCTATCGGGCTGAAACCCATCAGAACAGCCGCCTGGTCGAAGCGCAGATAAAAGAGATGTCCAAACTGTATCTTGATATAGTTTCAGAAATTGTCGAACAGGGCCAGGAAGAAGGGGTAATCCGGAGAGATTTATACCTGAGCCTTGTTAAGCGTTTTATACTGGGTGCCGTTGATGAGGTCATTAATACCTGGATCCATTCGGACGGACAATACGATCTTGTTACCATGGCAGATCCACTTGTAGACCTTTTTATAAAGGGAATCGGTGTATAAAATGCCGGATGTGTTTTACAGCATTATTTACCTCAATCAGATTGAGTTGATATAAAAAACAAAAAGGAGAGATTGGAAAATGGCACAATATATTGCAGATAGAAGAGACGTTGATTTTGTCCTTCACGAGCAGTTGCAGGTTGAAAATCTGAGTCAATATGAAACGTTTGCTGAGTTTAATAAAAAAACGGTGGATATGATTGTATCCGAAGCTCGCAACCTTGCGATTAAAGAAATTCTTCCCACCCAAACATTGGGTGACCGGGAAGGATGCAAGTTTGAAAACGGGAAGGTGACGGTCCCTGAGTCTTTTCACAGAGCTTATGAACTCTTAAAGGAAGGTGAATGGGGGGCCATGACTGAAGATCCCGAGTGGGGAGGGCAGGGAATGCCGATTACCGTTGCGTTGGCGGTAAGTGATTATCTCGTGGGTGCGAACTATGCGTTTATGATATATTCGGGGCTGACCCACGGTGCAGGAAAACTGATCGAAGCCTTTGGGACCGACCAGCAGAAACAGCTCTTTCTTGAAAAGATGTACACCGGTGAATGGACGGGTACAATGCTGCTTACGGAACCTGAAGCAGGATCGGATGTGGGAGCTCTCACAACTTCTGCGGTCAAGAACGATGACGGGACATATTCCATTACCGGGAACAAGATCTTCATCTCCGGAGGGGAACACGATCTGTCCGAAAATATCGTTCATCCTGTTTTGGCCCGTATCGAAAGCGCCCCTGAAGGGACCAAGGGTATTTCACTCTTCCTTGTCCCTAAATTCTGGGTGAATGATGACGGGAGCCTGGGTGAGTTCAATGACGTGGTCTGCACCGGCATCGAAGAAAAAATGGGGATCCATGGCAATTCAACCTGCTCCCTGACGCTTGGCGGCAAGGGCAAATGCAGGGGGACCCTGCTGGGCGAGGAGAACAAAGGCATGCGGGCCATGTTTTTGATGATGAATGAAGCGCGTCTCCTTGTAGGCCTTCAAGGTTTCGGTTGTGCCTCGTCAGCTTACATGTATGCCGTTGATTACGCCCGGCAGCGGATACAGGGTAAAAATCTCCTGCAGATACTCGATAAGAATGCGCCATCGGTTCCGATCATACAGCACCCGGATATACGGCGCCAGTTGATGACCATGAAGGTGTATGTTGAAGGGATACGAAGTCTTCTCTATTATGTCGGAATGTGTGAAGATCGGATAAAAATTACGGAAGACATAGAAGAAAAAACCAAATATCAAGGCATTGTCGATGTCCTCATACCGATTGCCAAAGGTTATGTCACCGACCGGTGTTTCGAGGTTTGCAGCCACGGTATCCAGATCTACGGCGGCTACGGGTATATTCAGGATTATCCCATGGAACAACTCCTCCGGGATTGTCGGATAACGATGATCTATGAAGGTACAAACGGGATTCAGGCCATGGATCTTCTGGGAAGAAAGCTGGGATTGAATAAAGGAAAACCGGTCATGGATCTTTTGGGTGAGATTCAAAAAACCATT
>JAFCZV010000261.1 GCA_019314155.1 Deltaproteobacteria bacterium | reverse complement strand
GTTAAGGGTTCTGGAGGAAAGGGAGTTTTATCCGGTGGGTGGAAGACAGACCGTAACAGTGGACGCAAGAATTATTGCAGCGTCCAATAAAAATCTGGAGCAAGAAATTGAAAACGGCAACTTTCGAGAGGATCTTTTTTATCGTATTCATGTCATCCCTATAAAATTGCCTCCTCTTAATGAAAGAAAAGAAGATATTCCAGCGCTTTCGAGACATTTTTTACAAAAATATTCCAGAGAAATGAGAAAAGAGATCGAAGGGTTTTCAACAGCTGCCATGCAGAAACTGATCGCTTACCCCTGGCCGGGAAATATCAGGGAGCTTGAAAATACCATTGAATGCGCCGTGGCCATGACAAAACGTAATATCATCACGGAAGATCTGATCCTTCAAGCCCAGAACGTCCATCCTGAAGGTTTAAAACCACTCAAAGATGCCAAGGAGAATTTTGAAAATCTCATTAAGCTTTTTGAACTTACCCGAGGCAATGTGAGCCAGGCAGCCAAACTGGCCGGAAAATATCGTGCGGATGTTTATGAGCTGATAAAAAAATATAATCTTAAACTCACTGATTTCAGGAACAAGTAGCATAGCCTCCCGGATTACTTGCCATATAGGGTCTCGAATCAGCAGGATCTTTCTGTTCGTATGAATCTGCAATTGATATGCCGAATTGGAAAATAAAAACAACATTTTGTTTTTTATGGAATTTCAGCCTTATTGTTTAAAAACAAGCAGGGCATATGAAGGGATTTTCATGCGTCAGGCAAAAGAGGTTTGGCGGAAATGAAGGGTCAAGTGCCTGCAAATAAATGATTATCGACCGAAGGAATTTTCATACAGTCGTTCCGGTTTAAAAAAGATGTTCAGAAAGGTTGATGGGCTGTTCTTTTTCTTAGCCATCTACTTTTATCTCCGTGCAACCCCCCATGGATCTTACCGTTTCCCGTCATAGAACCTGCCGGTCCGTTGAATCTCATAGGTAAAAGACATATTCATTTCCAGTGCCAGCTCCATCAACAACCTTGGGCAAATCTGGAAGTTAGTTCGGCGAACCGCCCAACCCTGTTTTAAAATCATACACTGCCACAAAGTGGTCACTATCAAGCCGAATTTAGCCAATCGATTTTTGTACTGGCATTCCAACATCTTGCCGAAAACCCCCTTACAATTCCGTCGCGCCGCAGATACATTCCCGAAAATCGACCCTTTTGAGGGCATTGGCCTTATTTAATTGAAATCATTTGCTTTTTAGACGGACCACCTGAACCTATGAAGATTATTTTTTACTGGCACACAACTTGCTCATTAAGGCGCCTGTTTATGGGGATCTTTCTCGATTGCAACCCGCTGCAAAACCGTCAGCTTAAAACTTAAAATTTTTGAAGATAATTTTTAAGAAGGCAAGAGTCTTTCAAAGATAATGAGAAGTATAAATAAACGTACATTAAAAATGTTATTTTTTTTCATCCCGATGTTCTTCTGTTTCGTAGGGCCAGTCTATGCAGTGGATGTTACGCTGGCGTGGAGTCCAAACACCGAATCCGATGTTGAAGGTTATAACCTCTACTATAAAACTGGGTTTAACGGTACGCCGTACAATGGCGTCGGAGCAACGGAAGGTGATGCTCCGATTACCATATCGACGGATGAACTCTACAATCCAGATCAACCCGAGTTTACAATCCACGGCTTGAATGAAGATGAAACGTACCATTTTGTCCTGACTGCATATGACATTGATGGGTATGAAAGTGCCTATTCGGTCGAGGTGTCTTTCAACTCTGCAGATTATGACACCATCAACAGTGAAAACCCAGATGATCTTACTGGTGATAGCTCCTTTGATGAGGGTGATAGCTCCTTTGATGAGGGTGATAGCTCCTTTGATGAGGGTGATGGCCCCTTTGATGAGGGTGATGGCTCCTTTGATGAGGGTGATAGCTCGTTTGATGAGGGTGATAGCTCCTTTGATGAGGGTGATGGCCCCTTTGATGAGGGTGATGGCTCGTTTGATGAGGGTGATGGCTCCTTTGATGGGGGTGATAGCGGCGGATGCTTCATCGCAACTGCGGCACACGGCTCGTTGATGGCGCCACACGTTAAGATATTGTGCGAATTCCGCGACCGCATCCTGCTTACCCACAGCATTGGAAAAAGCTTCGTGGGTTTCTACTACAAGTACTCACCACCGGCAGCAGATTTCATCGCTGACCATCGCGACTTGAGGGCCATGGTTCGCGTGATCTTGGTGCCTGTCGTGGGGATAAGCTGGATCACTCTGAAGGTGGGCCCTATAGCCAATGGTAGAAATATTAAAGAAAATATTTGAGTCAAACCCTGAAAATTCGACCATCCTATTGAACGATACATGTTCAGACTGCAAACGAAAGGTGGTCATTGAAATAACCCCCACATCCGGAGGATTTGGCTTACAAGGCGGGGCTTTATATAAAAATACCCTTGAAAGTTATTCTGCCAAGTGTCCGGATTGTTTTAAAGTTACCCCAAAGACTGTTAATTAGAGTAGTTCCAAAAATATGTTCCGATTGAACTGCTTACGGTCACAACTTCAGTAAGCAGCAGGATGATTCCGTTTCCATCGGGAAGCTGTCTGAGCAAATTAGAGCGCGTTAAAGCGAACAGCATAGAGGTGGTCAAAATTATTGAGAATTATCATACTCCCGGAGTGTAATCTTAACACCTTAGACCTGTTCGCTTTTATGCGGTTTTATTTGCGAGTTCTTGCCGATGGAAACGGAATTATCCTGCGGACGAAACCAAATGTATTCTGAGAAAGGTTAATGAGTCGATATTTAAAATTCAGACGTTGGCGGTTCTCCTTTCTCGTTCCAACCGCGGGCCCTGTAATAATCGTTCATCAGCTGTTTCATTTGATCTTCGGTGATAATTTTCCGGGTTTCGGGCAACGTCTCACGGAAAAAACGCTTGGGGAGGCCGTCCTCTTGAAGGGTAAGGCCTTCCCTTAAATTAAACCGTCGGGTATTATCAAGAATCGATGCGGCAATGGATCGCATTTCTCCGATATCGAGTTCCATACCGGTTGTCCCTTTGATGATGGTTGACAACGTGTCCCACTGGTAGAGATCTCGATAGAACCGGCACAAAATAAATGCATCAAAAATGGTCAAACGATCCTCCCACTCCGTGAAGATCTCTGCCTTTCCGTCGATCTGCTCCGGATCGACCCTCCCCCGGCGGGTTGTGATCGAGCAAAAGACGCGTAGCAAGCCCTCTGCCGCCCAGACAGGTTTTCAGGATTTCGTCTTCAACTGGTTCAATGCTAAAGGCTTCTCGGTTCAAATCTATTTTTAAAATTCTTCCATAAAATCCATACATTTTTTCACTCCTATGTTATATTTAAACACGGATGAATTTACAGGGTCTGTTTAGATGAAAAGTTGCGTGGTTTTCATTTTGTTGCCGGTGGGCGGCTCGACTTAGGTATAATATTTTCTCGAACACGGGTCAAGGACTGGCTTGACCCTTTGATGGATATATGAATATAAATCATTCGAGGTGAATAAGAAATGCAGAAACAGAAAAACTCACGAGGATGTTTTCTCTGCGGACTCGAAAATGAAGTTTCATTAAAGATGAGATGGTACGAAGATCACCAGGCCCGGCAAGTACGGTCTACAGTGACGGTTCCCGATCATTTCAACGGTTATCCGGGTGTGGTGCACGGAGGAATCGTTTCAGCGATATTAGACGAGACATCCGGTCGTGCGGTCATGTTGAAATCAGGCAAGGATGCTTTGATGGTTGCCCTCAAACTGGAGGTCACGTTTCGCCGTCCCACCCCAACCAACACGCCATTAACGGTTGTCGGGTGGGTGATCAAACAGAGTTCGAGCCGGGCACAGGTTGGCGGAGAGATCCGTCTTCCTGACGGAACGCTAACCGCCGAATGCAAAGCGATCGTCGTTCGCCCTCCCCAGGGAATTCTTGACAAATGGGAAGCAGAGAAACCGTACTGGAAAGTATACGATGATTGATAAATATTCTTTTGGAAATATCATTGTAAATGGAACTACCTACAAGGATGATGTTAAAATCATTCAAGGCAAAGTGGCTTCCCCCTGGTGGAGAAATCGTGGTCATAAGGTGGAACTTGATGATATCAAAGATATTATTGAGGCCAAACCCGGTGTTTTGGTGCTGGGTAAAGGCCAGCCCGGTTTGATGAAGTCGACCCGATCGTTAAGGGAATTTCTTCAAAAAAATGATGTTGATTTGATCGAGGAGAAAACATCCAAAGCGGTAAAAACCTTCAACCGGCTCTTTAAAGAAGGTAAAAATGTTTGTGCAGGATTTCATTTGTCCTGCTAATGCAAGTCAATTAAGGAGGTTTTAAATGCAGATTCTGGTTCTCTATTTTTCAAAAGGTGGTAATACAAAAAAGCTGGCTGAAGCTATTGCAAAAGGCGTTGAGAGTGTCCAGGGTGTAAGGGGCGTTTTGAAACATACCGATGACGTAACTAAGGAAGATTTTGTTGCCTCGGGCGGCGTTATCGCCGGATCTCCCGTCTATTTCGGAATTATGGCTGCCCAGCTCAAAAAGATATTCGACGAATTTGTGGGTGTACGCAAAAAAATGGAAGGGAAGATTGGGGCCGCCTTTGCAACGTCCGCAGATCCTTCGGGTGGCAAGGAGACCACGATGATGTCCATTATCAAGGTAATGTTGATTTACGGCATGGTTATTGTCGGTGATCCCATGTCAGCCACCGGACATTTTGGGACGTCCTGCGTAGGATCGCCGGACAGCGGCAGCCTGGAAAACGGGATGAAGCTGGGTCAAAGAGTGGCGGAACTGGCGAAGAAACTGCGAGGTTAAAAGACCGGGTGCACACCTTTTCCGTTTCCGGATCTCGGGTACTGTGAAAAAGAGTGGTGCAGTCCGACCTATAATCTTTCTTTTGGCGCAACTGAATATAAATAGTCATAAATTTCATCTTGAGACGGGTGTTTTGATGATTCGGCACAAAGACAAGTGGATATTCCCGGCACTGCAGGCCTTTATGGACATATCCAGAGAAACTATGAAACTTCCGATTTATGGTGGCATATGAAACCAACACTAGGGTTTGGAATTTTAGCCCTGTTCATTTTAGGCCTTGTTGCACCAGGTACCGCCTCATCAGAAAACATCACAGATGTCAGCCGCTACTTTTACAAGGGTGATGGAAGGCTCAACCTTTTAAGCGCAAAAAACGGGATATCGTTCAATGGGCGATACCGGAAAAGCAAGGGCATCTATGATGAAAAGGCCCTCAAAACAATTCATCGTCTGTTTGGTGCGGATAATGACAAACCAGTTTCCACCATATCCCTGCGGCTGATCGAGTTTCTCGACTTTTTGGAAGACAATCTTCATCCTGGGGCTCGGATAACCATAGTTTCCGGATGGAGAAGCCCGCAATACAATACCGATCTTCGAAACAAGGGAAGACTTGCTGCAAAGGCAAGTCTTCATCAATACGGGATGGCGGCAGACATAAAAATTCAGGGAACTTCTTCACAGCGTGTCTGGAACACTGTTAAAAAACTCGGATTCGGCGGAACAGGTTACTACAAGGGAGAACTCGTACATATCGATGTGGGACCCGCGCGGTCCTGGGATGAGAAAACATCAGGCGTGGGTACGGATATTTCAACACAAAACAAACTGATCGGGCTTGTGACAGACTATGATATTTATCTCCCAGGAGAGATGATCGAACTAAGATTTATCAGGATGACGTCATTTCCCATCGGCGTAGCCCCTGAATTTGTTCTGGAGAAAGTAGAAAAGGACGGTCAATCAAAAGAAATTGCCCAATTTAAACCGGCATTTGCAATTGCTGCAAAAAGCCAGTGTCCGCAATTTTCTAATATTGGCCAGATGATGGGAATCGGTTGGAAATTACCGAGCGACATCTTGCCCGGTCGATATAAGATCCGCGCCTCATTTTGCCAAAGGCTATGGGAAGAGATGCCGACCCAGGTCTATACGCCTGAATTCGATGTTATTCGTTCCGCCTCAGCATCCAACAAAAGCTTAGAGACAGACGCCTATTTTTTTTACAGAACAATTGCATTCAATGCAACTCCGAATTTTAAGAATAGATATCACACACTTAAAGGCAACACTCCCTGATGAAATCTGCCAACAGGAATTATCGGAATGATTGAGCATGCAGTTGGAATATATATCGGATTATTGTTGCTATCGTGCGTGATAGCGATTGCCAGTAAAATGGTGACGCAATTACCTTATACAATCTTTTTGACTCTGGTAGGGCTGGGAATCGGTGTGCTAGGAATTGGACCGAGGATTGAGGAGACGGGGTTTAGCCATGATCTAATATTTTTCGTGTTTTTGCCACCTTTGCTTTTTCAGGGAGCGTTTCACATGAATATAAATTCCCTGTTGAAGCAGTTCTGGCCGATCGTTTGTTTTGCGGTGCCGGGGGTGATCGTGTCGACCCTTCTGGTGGGAGGAGTGCTTGGCTGGTTGGGTGGTATCAGTTCAATGATGGTGGCTATGCTTTTTGGTGCCTTGATCTCACCAACAGACCCTGTGAGTGTGCTGGCGTTGTTTAAGAAGGTGGGGGCACCGGAAGATCTGAAGGTACTGGTAGAAGGAGAGGCGCTCTTTAATGATGCAACCGGGGTGGTGTTATTCACTATTCTGCTGAAAACCGTGTTGGGCGGGCAGGAATTTGGATTTGGCCAAGCAGCATATGAATTTGTAAAAGTTTCTGCAGGAGGGCTTCTGCTGGGAATAGTGCTTGGCTGGATCGTTTATAAGATCATGCGCCATCTGGAGGATCATATACTGGAAAATGCTCTTTGTCTTGTTTTGGCTTACGGGTCATTCTGGTTGGCGGAAGTAATGCACCTTTCAGGGGTAATTACAACCGTGATGGCTGGACTGATGATAGGCAATTATGGCCGGCGACTTTCGATGAGCGAAAAAACGACCAAAACAGTCGAAATATTTTTTGAATCGATAGATTTCCTGATTAATTCACTTTTGTTTATCTTGATTGGCCTGGAGTTACGCGAAGCGCAAGTAAGTAATATGTGGATAACGGTGTTTGTCGCTATCGCGGCGATGATGATAGGGCGTGCGGTGGTTTCTTATAGTTTCTACTGGTTGCTAAATCAAGTGGGCACCAAGCGGCCGCGGAGATGGAAGCATATTCTATTCTGGGGCGGTTTGAGAGGCTCGATACCGATTG
>JAFCZV010000260.1 GCA_019314155.1 Deltaproteobacteria bacterium | reverse complement strand
TAGCACATCCTGAAGCCAACTTTTGTTCATTACATATATAATAATTATAAAAATCATAAAGGCAAACCCGGTGGAACGGATTTGACTTTATTTCGGGTATGGAGATTGCAGTGTTGTTTAAAAACGTTGGCGGCCCTTTTTAAGCATAAGAGGAGTCTCTTTTTTTGAGAGTAATTTTTTGACGTCACCGTTTCCGCCGATAATTTTGTTGATTTTCAGGTTTATTTTCATTCTTTGGATCACCGTTTTTAAGACTGCCGTGCACTTTGTGAGGCGTTGGCGCGGAGATGTTATTTCCAGAAACTGCTGTCGCTCTTCAGGCGTGAACCCTTCGGTGCTCGGTATCAAAAAAGACAACCGCTTGAGATCAAGACCGGCCAAGGAATTGTAATCGCGACGTGTTTCCGAGATTCGGTCGAGGTCCTTAAGAAGATATATTACTTCTCCGGCCAATGTCGCGTCATTGTCGGACGGCGATTCGAGCTCATCTTCAAAAATATGAAGCGGCAGTTCCATTTGAGGCAATAGCACCACTCCCAAAGGAAAAAGAGGAATGATCTGATGCCCGGTCATTTCATTCATTGTATCCATGTTGCTTCGCAAGGGCGTTGTTTAAATTCGCGTTACCTTCTCCAACAGCTTTCGATAATAGACATAGTTCTCAAAGGGAACATCTGCTCTTACGCGCCCGTCTGCCAGGGGTACATAGCCGCCGCCGGCCAACAAGGGCGGTACCTTCTCCTCAACTTCACGGCGGACCGCCTTCTTATCGAGCCTTAAAGCGTCAAGATCGATGCCTCCAATCAAGCGCAACTGAGGGCCGAACTCGCGGCGTAGATCGCGATAGTCCATGGCCTCAATGTTGACCTCGCAAGCCCAAAGACAATTGAAGCCCCATTTGAGAATGCTTGGGATCAGTATCCGGGCATTCGCAAAGGTGCGCAGGATAATTGTTTCGATTCCATACCGGTTCAACACGTCAAGAACTGGTTGATAGCTTGTCAGAACGAACTCCTCATACATCTGCGGGGACAGCAGGGGGCGATCGTTTCCGCCGATGGGCTCGGAGAAAACGGCGGCATCGACTTCAACCTCGGCCAGAACCCTTTCCGCCATTCGGGCCGCAAACTCACCCTGGATAGCCAAAGCTTCACGCATGAATTTCGGGTCTTTTATAAGGAGGCGAATCACTTCGGAAAACCGATCCCAGCCGTACACTCCCATTGACAAGAAAAAGCCGCGGTGCACCCGCAGCATGAGCATGTGGTCGCGGGATCGCCAGGTGCGGACCCGCTGGGGCCATTTCCAAGGCAGTCGGCGGGAATCATCCGGATCTAAACTTTTCCTCAACACATTCAGTTCATTCCGGGAAGCGGGCCATTTCTTTAGCTTGGGACGGGGTTCCAGGTCCACTTCTATTTCTTCGCGCCGATCAGTAGAGAACATCTCAGAGAGTTCCGCTTTTTTGCTCAGCCCCTGTGTCCGCCAGGCTTTGATGACATCTTTTCGAATGCCCTCTTCAAAGTAGGGGACGCGGTCGGTCTTTTCGTACCGCATTGTTTTCAAAAAGCGTTCGCGACTCGTCATGTGAGTACTAATCTGGAGATCCATTTCAAAATTTAGATTCTACCGTACAATTGACCCTGCTTATGCAGATACCAAACTGCGAGCCACAGAAACAGCACCGGCGGCATCCGGACTGTACCCATCGGCTCCGATTCCAGCGGCAAAAGACGCGGTCACCGGTGCGCCGCCGATCAGGGTCTTCAAGCTGCTGCTGCCTTTGGTTCTGACATCGGCAACAACCGCTTCCATCTCCGCCATGGTCGTGGTCAGCAGGGCGGAGATGGCAACGATATGCGCCTGATATTTTTTAGCAGCAGCGAGGAACTTGCCCTTACTTACGTTCACACCCAAATCTATCACTCTATATCCGGCACACTCCAGCATCATGGCCACCAGGTTCTTGCCGATGTTGTGATTATCGCCCTTGACAGTGCCAATGACGATGGTACCTTTAGCCTTGATGTCTGACCTTGCCAGATGGGGCCCGAGAACTTCAAGGCCGGCGTGCATGGCCTCGGCCGCCATTAGCATCTCCGGCACAAAAAAAACGCCCGCACTAAATTGCCTGCCGACCTCATCCATAGCGGCAATTAGAGCTTGGTTGAGGATCGCCAGTGCATCCGCGCCCTGATCCAGATGGGCTTGTACCAGTTGGGCGGTCTTTTCCTGATCGAAATCAAGGACCGCATCAATTATGGCTTCGGCTTCCATGAATACCGTATTATTGGGTTAGAGTCACTCATTCTTGTCGATATCCCTTTGCAGCTTGCTGAATACATATATCTAAAATTTGACAAAAAAGCAAAGAGGCAAACCCTGTGAAATGGATTTGCCCTATTGAAAAAACGATATCACAACAATTGTAAGGTCACAAAAACCTGTTGTTTATAGATACTATGCAAGGTTGGTGACTCGAAAAAACAGTCTTTTATATCTGCAGTTCCACAATATCACTGTCGCTTAACACGTGGTCTCGTTGCACAAACTGTCCGTCATAGACGGCCGTGCCCCATAATCGGGCGGTTTTTAATTTACGGGCGAAATCCTGGTGAACTTTCCCTGCAAAATCCTCAACCGTATCGCCCTTTTTCAAAATAAACGGTTCATCGAACTCCGGTTCTTTGCCGGGAGCTTTGGAGTAGACGCGAATAATTTCAAGTCGATCAAACAGCATCCTTTTAAACTGTTCCAGATTGCGGCCGGTGGTTGCTGAAACCGGTATCGAAGGCCAATCATTTTCAAGCAGCTCACAGAAAATCTCGAAATTTTCATCAAAATGGTCATCGTCAAACTTGTTGGTCAGCACCAAAAAAGGTATGAAGATCAAGCCCCGCTGTTCAGAGTAAAGTTCTTTTAGGTGATCAGGCATGATCCGGTGTTCTTGAAGGATGGCAACCGAGTCTTCAAGCTGATGTACCGGATCCGTATGCAAATCCACGACCAATAAAATATAGTCCGATCTACGAATCAAGTCCAATAATTCCGGTTCCATAAAATTCCGGTTAAGCGGTGGTGTATCCACCAGTTGGATCTGGATATTTTCCATTGGCATCATCCCCGGAGTGGGTTTCCAGGTCGTATGCGGAAAATTAGCGATTTCGGGTGTGGCGTTGGTGAGCGCTGATACCAGGGCGGATTTACCCACATTGGCAGGACCGACCAGCACCACTTGTCCGGCGCCTTCTTTTTCGATACGAAAGGCCGATTCTCGCTTGCCGATACCTTTTTTGGCCTGAGCGGTGGTTTTTAATTTAGAGAGCCGTTTGCGCAGTCCGACCTTGAGCTTGTCCGTGCCTTTGTGTTTGGGAACAATGCGCAGCAATTCTTCGATACAGGAGATTTTCTCACCAGGTGTTTTAGCGGCACGATATCGTTTATCCGCTTCAAAATACTCAGGGGGAAGATTTGTCGCCATAGATTTGACCGGATGTTTTTATAATAAAATATGTGTTGAATGTATCTTATTTAAATGTCAAATGCAGCCAATTCTTTGTTAAAACAAAGCCTAAAATCTTCAATCACGGAATTTAAAACTATATATATCTAAAAATCCATAAAAAAGCAAAAAGGCAACCCCGATGAAATGGATTTGCCCTATTGAAAAACGATATCACAACAATTGTAAGGTCTCAAAAACCTGTCATTAATTGCAGAAATCAAAAGTGTGGATAATAAAAAAGCAGAGCCATTGCTGACGAGCCGATCGCTTAACGTGTTGAAAGACCCCTGTAATTCCCTGATATATGATCGAAAACAAGCAAAAACTATCAATATAATATGTTTTTGGAAGTTTTGCCTTCTATTGCA
>JAFCZV010000259.1 GCA_019314155.1 Deltaproteobacteria bacterium | reverse complement strand
CAAAGATAAGCCCGGGTATGACCGCTGAAGTATCTCTGGTCCTGAAAGATGACAGCCAAATTACAGGTTACCTGCTCCCGATTCAGGCGATCCTTCCCGACAAGGAGGCTAATCAAGGGTATACTTTTGTGTATGACTCGAACACATCCGCCGTTCGAAAGACGCCGATTCGTATTCTTGGCGAGGAGCGAAACATGGTGATCGTATCTGAAGGTCTCTCTTCCGGAGATATTATTGCTATAGCCGGAGTAAGCTTTTTAGCCGATGGAATGAAAGTCAAACTGATGAAACAGTAGGGGAAGGAACTGACTATGAAAGGGATCACCGAATTTGCACTGAATAATTCGCGAACCGTAATCATGACAATATTATTGGTAGTTGTCGGAGGAATATATGCGTTTATAAGCCTTCCGAAACTGGAAGATCCCTTCATTACGATTCGCGAAGCGGTTGTGGTGGCGAAATATCCCGGAATGCCGGTGGAGCAAGTCGAACGCCTGATTACCCGGCCCATCGAAGAAAAAATCCGGGCTATGGGTGAGGTAGATGAGATTAAGGATTCCACATCCAAAGTCGGTGAATGCCTGCTTCATGTGACCATCAAAGACGAGGTGCCCGCCGAACAGCTTCCGGCAACATGGAAACTGCTGCGCAACCGGATGGATGATGTCAAACCGGAATTGCCGGAAGGCACCATCGGTCCGATGGTCAACGATACTTTTGGTGACACGTCGGTGGCCACCATCGCGCTTTGGAGCGATGGATTCAGCATGGCCGAGATGCATGAAACCGCTCGTCAAATCAGAGAACGCCTCAACCTGATGAAGGGAATTATGAAAGTCGACTTCACCGGTGTTCAGGATGAGCGAATCTATCTTGAAGTTTCAAGCGCCAGGATCGCTCAACTAGGAATCGATTTCGCAGATATCCGAAAAACACTGCAGGATCAGAACATCCTTTTGCCCGGCGGCCGGATAAACTTCAATGACGTTGAAATGATCGTGGAGACCCAGGGCCGGTTCACGTCATTCGATCAGATCGGAGAAGTGCTTATCCCGATTTCCGGTACCCAGTCCTCGATTCCGCTGCGCGATATCGCAACCATCAGAAAAGCTTACGTGGAGCCGGTCCACGCCTACTACAACGGCAAACAGGCCATTGTTTTAAGTGTCTTTCTCCTCAGTGGGGTCGATGCTGTTGAGTTCGGCAGGCGGTTGAAGACAAAAATCCAAGAGATAGAACAGTCCCTTCCATGGGGCTACGTGCTAGAATTTGCCACCTTCCAGCCCGAACTCATCACAAAAGCCGTCAGGGGCATGGTGGTCAATGTTGTCGAAAGCGTGAGCATTGTCCTGATTATGGTCATGCTGCTGCTTGGTCTTCGAACCGGTTTGATTGTAGGCTCATTCATCCCCCTGGTGATGCTTTTCGGTCTTTTGGTGATGTACGCACTGGGGATTGATATGGAACGCATGTCACTGGCCACGATGATTATTGCATTGGGTATGTTCGTGGATAACGCCATTGTGGTATCCGATGACATTAAAGTGAATATGGAAACCGGAATGGAACGCAAAGAGGCTGCTTTAAAGACCGGCCGTTCGCTTGCGCTCCCTTTGCTGACCAGCACGCTTACGACTGTCTTCGCCTTCGGACCGATTCTGCTTCAAGTTGGTTCAACGGGTGATTACACCTCCTCGCTGGGTTCGGTGATGGTTATTTTACTCATGGGATCGTGGTTTTTCTCCATGTTTTACTCCACCAGCATGTGCCAATGGTTTTTAAAGACAAAACCGGCCGGTAGCGGTGGTAAACAACAGGAGCCCGATCCTTACCAGGGGAAATTCTATCGGTTCTATCGCCGGATCCTGAAATTTTCCCTGGGCAATCGAATTCTAGTATTGGGTATAACCGGCGGCATATTTGCTGCTGCAATATACGCGGCAACGTTTATTCCTCAGGCCTTTTTCCCGAGCGGGGACAGAAACCAGTATTTAATTTATCTCGACCTTCCCGCCGGAACGCGCATCGAGGAAACCGACAGGACCGTTAGAAAGCTCAGCGCCTGGTTGCAGGATAAAAAGAAAAATCCGGAAATCACGGGAACAATTGCCTATGTTGGAAACGGCGGTCCGCGTTTTTTCCTTTCACTGGCGCCGGTAGACCCGGACCCGTTCGTCGCATTTTTAATCGTCAACACCCAGACAAGCAAAGAGGTGCCCGAACTCGTCCAGCGCACGCGACAATACGTGGTAAATAACTTTCCCAATGTCCGCGGTAGGATTAAGTCCATGTGGCTTGGGGCCTCGGAAACCGGCCTGATGGAAATCCGTTTCAGCGGTCCGGACCCGGATGTACTGCAGGAGCAGACCGATCAGTTGATGGCTGCGCTCCGGAAAATCCCAGGCACCACGGATATTAAACAGGATTGGAACAACCGGGTGTTTATGGCAAAGGCAAATGTCGATCAAACGCGTGCCCGTCGCACCGGAGTGACATCGAAGAATGTAGCTGATTCTTTGTCGTTTTTTGTGGATGGTACGACGACCACCTATTACCATAAAGGCAATGTCGAAATCCCCATTGTCGGGCGTGGTGTCGAGACTGAAAGGCATTCCCCTGACAGCTTGCGCACACTCAGCATACGTTCGTCATCCGGCGACAGCGTACCGCTCAATCAGGTTGCCGATGTTTACGTTGTAGGTGAGTTGAACCGTATTGTGCGCTACAATCAGGAACGCACCATAACCGTCAGTGCCAAAAACCAGGTGTTGAAGGTTTCAGAAATGTTAGCTGCCCTCAAGCCGGTTCTGGATGAGATGGAATTTCCGAAAAACCACCACTGGGAGGTAGGGGGCGAACTCGAAGACTCGGCCAAGGCCCAGAGGAACCTAGCGAAATGGATGCTGCCATGTTTTGCTGGTATTGTGTTTTTACTGGTATGGCAGTTTAACTCCATCCGGCGGGCCGCCATTATTATCCTCACCATGCCCCTGGTGCTGGTGGGGGCTGTGGTCGGCCTGCTGGTGATGCAGGCTGATTTTGGTTTTATGGTCATCCTCGGCATGTTGGCATTGGCCGGGTCCATTGTGAACAACGGTATTGTGATGATCGATAAAATTGAGGAAAACCGGCGCGACGGGCAGACACCCTATGATGCGGTTATCAATTCAGCCGTCAGCCGATTCAGACCGATCCTGCTTTCGGTTTCAACAACCATGCTTGGATTCACGCCGCTGATCATCAATCATGATCCGCTCTTTTTTGGAATGGCGTGCGTCATGTTTTTTGGCCTGGGAATTGGAAGTCTATTTACGCTTAACTACGTTCCGGCGCTTTATGCTCTGTTTTTCCGCATTAAAGCCCCGGGTAAACAGTTGGTTTAATACCTGAATGTTGCACGAGAAGGAAGGAACGCTAAAATGAAAACGTGCTGTCTCATCTTTGGATTGGTTTTAAGTTTTACAATGGTGCTTACCGGATGCGCGGTGGGGCCGGATTATATCAGACCCGAAGCACCGGAACCTCAGAAGTGGATAGAAGAAAAGGATCCTCTCATCAAGAGTGAACCAGCCGATTTTGGCCGGTGGTGGACGGTCTTTAATGACCCGGTTCTCAATACTTTAGTCGAGATGGCTTCTCAACAGAACCTTTCCCTTAGAATCGCGGGAATCAGGATTCTGGAAGCCCGTGCCCAGTTAGGGATCGCTACCGGAAATCTCTATCCCCAATCACAAGCTGTTGGGGGAAGCATCTCTTATACAGACGTGAGCAAAAACTTAGCGAATTCTCAGCCTGGCGCCGACTTTAATTATGGTAATATTGATTTGGCTTTTGACGCTGCCTGGGAACTGGACTTCTGGGGTAAATTCCGCCGTGCCGTTCAATCAGACATCGGTAAACTAGAAGCTTCAATTGCAAGCTATGATGATATCCTGGTCACTCTCACTGCTGAGGTGGCCCGGACCTATCTTTTTATTCGTACACAAGAGGAGCGTCTTGCCATTGCAAGAGATAACGTAAAGATTCAGAAACAGTCCCTTCAAATCGCCGAAACGCGTTTCCAAGAAGGAGACGTTACCGAACTGGATGTGCAACAAGCCAAAGCGCTTCTGCGAAACACTCAGGCCGCGATTCCCCGGTTACAAGCAGACCTTCGCCAAAACAAGAACGGGCTTGCCATTTTGCTTGGGGTACTCCCCGGTGAACTCAAGGATATATTAGAAGCACCGAAGCCCATTCCCACAGTACCTGCTGAGGTAAGGGTGGGGGTTCCGTCTGAGTTGCTGCGTCGGCGTCCGGATATCCGCCTCGCAGAACGTCAGATCGCCTCCCAAAGCGCCCTGATCGGAGTTGCAAAGGCAGACCTTTATCCACATTTCTCTCTCTTCGGCTCAATTGGGTTACGGGCGAGTGACGCAGATATAACGGCAACAGGTTTTCCCGGGGGTAGCTCATTTGGCAATTTCTGGGATTCCGACAGCGTCGAATTTTTCGGCGGAGCTGGTTTTACCTGGGACATTTTAAATTATGGACGCATCACAAACCGTGTACGTGTTCAGGATGCCCGATTTCAGCAACTGGTTGTCAATTACCAGAATACAGTGCTCAAGGCGGCTCAAGAAGTAGAAGATGCCATGGTGGCCTTTTTGCGGTCACAGGATGAGGTAAAATTTTTATCAGAAAGTGTGGAAGCAGCCACGCGCTCGGTGGATCTTTCCATGATTCAGTATCGGGAAGGGCTGGTAGACTATCAGCGGGTGTTGGATACACAACGATTTCAAACTCAAGAGCAAGACTTTTTGACCGTAATCAAAGGATCTGTTGTCCTGAATTTTATTGCCATGTTTAAAGCCCTTGGCGGAGGCTGGCAGATTCGTGAAGGAAGAGATTTTGTTCCTGAAGAAACCCGAAAGGAGATGCAGCAACGGACAAACTGGGGGAATTTGCTGACACCCGCCAAGCTGGAAACACCACCAGACAATGAAGACAAGCCGAAATGGCTATCGCCGGAATGG
>JAFCZV010000258.1 GCA_019314155.1 Deltaproteobacteria bacterium | reverse complement strand
ACACTGTTGAGTAAAAAGCTTTCGGGAAATTCTTTTTGAAACCGCTGTATCGCTTTCCAACCCGTACAGTGCATGGGAATTAACACATCGGGATCTATTTTTTTCAATGCATCAACCGTCGGATCATGGAATTTTTCAAAAAACGGGCCGGATAGGTGAAATCCTCCTAAAACCGCATGGACTTTCTGCTCTCCGGTAGTTTTTTGGGCAAACATCAATGTATTGACAATTCCGGCATGGGCACATCCGGAAATCACAACTAGTCCTTTTCCCTTGAGCTTCATGGCAATGGACTGGTCGTCAACAATCGGATCATGGATAAATTCGCCGTTTTGTTCCATAAGGGCATTGGGCATGCCTTTTTCAAAAGGGGTGGTTCTTTCCACTTCGCCAGTGACCATAATCATATCATCAGCAAGACAGACGGGTGTTTCGCTTTCTATGATGTCAACGTTTTTTTCGTTCAGGTCATCTTTCACAATCGTTCTGGGCCAGATACTTTTCTTCCCATCAGGACGGCGCGTATAACGGGGGTATTGGAAAATGCCGGGGTGCACCACCAGTGGAATGGTATGGGATATTTTGTCGAGAATGCCGTGCAAGGTACCTGTATGATCCATATGCCCGTGACTTAGGACAATGGCCTCGATTTCCTCGATGTTCACACCAAGTATCGCCATATTGTGCAGGACCCCCATCTTTGTATAACCGGTATCAAACAAAATGGTGTGTTTGTTTTCCCCCTGATAAACCGTGACAAGCACAGAGAAACCGTGTTCCGCCAGAAAAGTGTCGGCGTTAATTTTGCCCTCCTTTGCCAGGGGGGGACGGATTATCGTATCGGTGCTTGGGAGCAAAAGATCCACGTAATTGTCCATTAACGTGGTAACTTCAATACGATCCACAGTTTTTAACGAAACAGATGCATTTTCATTCATGGTTTTTCCTCCATTCGGTGCTAATTGTTGTTAATACAAACCCCATATTACCGGTAACGATCGAAAGAAAACCCGACTTAATGTTTATGGTAAAAAAATAAGCATGTAAAGAGATTTGTTAGATCTATAAAGCCCCGTATTTAAGAAACGTTGCTGCAGCAAATAAAAACCCCCCTCACTTTAAAAAGTAAGGGGGGAATCATTATCTCAACTGCAAACCATCGATTATTTCGGTGGACGCAGATGACGTCTCAGGAGCTTGCCGGTGGGTGTGCGCGGCAGTTCACTCCGGTACTCAATGGCTCTGGGGAGCTTGTAGATGGCAATGTGTTCCTTCAAGAATGTTTTGAGTTCTTCGAAGAATTCATCGCTGCCTTCCTGACCTTCTTTCAGAACCACAAAGGCTTTGGTGATCTGACCTTTTTCTGGATCCGGAATACCCACAATACCGGCTTCGGCAATTGCCGGATGCTTTTCGATGGCCTCTTCCACTTCGGCAGGACCGATGCGGTAACCGGAACTCTTGATCATGTCGTCTTCCCGAGATACGAAGAAAATGTTGCCGTCTTCTTTCATGTAGACTGCATCACCCATCTGGTTCCAACCGTTAACCACACCCTTTTTCTGGGACTTGATGAGGCGTTCATCCTCCACATAAGGTTTCCAGTACAGGCTTCCAGAGGGGCCCTTTAGAACCATGCTGCCGACTTTACCCGGTTCGCAGTCATTCCATTCCGGGTCAACCACCCGCACCTCAATCCCGGGCAGCGCTTTGCCGATGGAGTCGGGCATCGGCTCGGGGTTCATGGTGTTGGACGTTACCAGATGGAGCATTTCGGTGCCGCCCAAACCTTCCCAGATGGGCAGGCCGGTCAGTTTTTGCCATGCCGACAGGGTGTCGGAACCCAGAGCATCGCCGCCGGAGGTGTAAAGACGAATCGAGCTGGTGTCGTAATCCTTGAATTTGGGGAACTTCATCAGAGCCCGGTAGCCGGTGGGCAGACCGGTGAGAATTGTGATTTTGTGTTTCTGAATCAGGTCCAACATGTCCGGCGGTGTGAACTTTGGAATCAGTGATATGGCTGCACCGCCTTCAAAAGGCATCAAAGTAAAGGTGCCGAATCCTGCGGCAAAGGAAACCGGAGCGGCTCCGCCCAGAACATCGCCGGGTTTCATATTGTAAACATGCTTGTTGACCAGTTTGGTTTCTATAACAATCGGTTTTACAAAGTGCACGCAGCCCTTGGGCATGCCGGTGGTACCCGAGGTATAGAGCATGATGCCAATGTCGGTACCTTTGAGCATGGTGGGTTCCAGATCAGCGGAACCGGCTTCGAGCATCTCTTCATAGACCATGTTTCCGGCTGTCTTAATCTCGTCCGCATCGCCGCCGATGACGATGACCTTGGTGCCGAACTGAAAGTTGGGTTTGGCAGTCTCTACCGGAGGCATCAGCGGGGCATTGACAATAAAAAATTTCATTTCAGCATTGTTGGCCACAAAAGCCACTTCTTCACCGGACCACAGCGGAGAAGTGGGCACCGGAATAGCGCCGATTTTCTCGACGGCAAAAATGGCGACAACGGCCTGGATAGAGTTTACCAGTCGGATGCCGACCCGATCCTGAGATTCAACCCCGGCATCTTTGAGGCTGTTTCCGAACTTGTTTACCATTCCCTGGAGCTGGGCGTAGCTAATGGTCTGGTCCATGAACTTGATAGCAGCATTGTCACCTCTGCCTTCGCGAACATGACGGTCAAGCAGAAAATCTGTAAGATTCAACTCATCCGGAGTGTCCGCAAACTCCTCCGGTACTGTGTATTCGGGCCACATATCCTTTGGTGGTAGCATATTTTCCGGTATTTTACCCATAGATAAACCTCCCTAATTTTATTATTGTCTGATTAATGTAACATGTGCCTATTTCTCAATACCCGAGGGTATATTCCCATTTTAGCCTGCAAACATAAATTAAGTTTGATTGATCTGACATCGATTGTTGCTGAATTTAAGCATGGCAGGTATTCGAGTATATGCCCAAGGCCAGTTTTTTTAAAAGTTCACCTCCTTTCCAAAAAAATGTTGCAACCGATTGTAATATTTTTTCGTAAGCCTCACGGCTAAAAACTGGATAAATATCATTTTGGAAAAGCTCTTAAACATTTGCGTATAAAATATCCATAAATAAATTGCAAGGTAAAAAAAGTATTTGTTTTTGAAGCACCTTTATCGTTATCCAAACCCGTAAAAACAATTTGCTTGAACACGCCTTTTTTCAGGGAAACCATACTTTATGATGTATTCAAAAAATCTTTTTATCTATATATTGTATTATGCGCCATAATAAACCGCTTTGAAAAATGTTAGGATATCTGTGTTCGATTTTCCTTTGCCAAACAGGGGGTTGAAAGGACCAAATTTATAAACCCTTGAATGCCGGAGATATAAACGAATTTAAATTTTTTTTTGAATTAAATTCATTTTTTACTCTTGACAAAATATCTTAACAGGTCTAAAAAAAGCTTTGCGCTGAATAACATTCACTTTTTACCCTAAACAATAACTCAAACCAAACATTATATTCGCTGAATATAATTCAACTATAAATCAGTTCTCTTTTTCAGTTAATTGTTCCAAATCGTTTTTTATCTTATTGCCTGAAGGAGGTGATGCGAGATTCTTATGCTTTCTGCATGCAGCAGAAAGAAAAACGACCCACCAAGATGTAACGCACAACGTTAAAAAGTATTAATTGGCTGTCGGCACGCCCCCTATCCATTCAAACACGAAGGTCGTTTTAAGGTGTTGCCGGCAAGGGCCAAATTTCAAGGAAAGGAGGTGATAAAAAGTCAATAAAAAGTCAGTGATGAGGAATTATTGCCGTTCCTCTGATACTGAGATTGACTCTGGATAAATTCTTAAATGGAATTTAAACTATTTTGGAGGTAAAATATGGCAGAAAAAAAAGACATTGAAATAAACAGCCGGCTCGACACTATTGGTCTTATGGACATGGATGTCAGGCCGTACCCGGTCACACCTCCTCCTCCCTACGAGGATGTAAAACCGGTGTACGAGAAACGGAAGGCGCTGGAGTTCTGCGAGTGGTCCGAGAAAAACTTCAAGTTCGAAGATAGATACTTGAAAGACGAGTCCCTGTCACACCTTAGGGTGCTGGATATCGGGCTCTGGCGGTTGGGTCACAAGTTTGCCACTTCTTTGTTCGGCGAATGCGGGGCCGAGTGCGTTTCTATCGAACCACCTAGCGGCGATCCCTTGCGGAAGCTGACGCCCTTTGGCCGTGAAGAGTACCTGCTGGAAAATCAGGAGACCGGAGAAAAGTGCGGTATGGAGTTTGTCGCCGAGACGGTGAACACGCACTGCGTCACCCTGGATGTGGAGACCGCAGAGGGCCAGGAAGTTTTTACGAAAATGGCGGCCAATGTCGAT
>JAFCZV010000257.1 GCA_019314155.1 Deltaproteobacteria bacterium | reverse complement strand
AAAAAGTCTGTTTAATTGCCAGCGGCGGCATTCGCAATGCCATGGATGTGGCCAAAGCGATCGCACTGGGTGCCGACGGGGTGGTCATCGGAACCGCAGAACTGGTGGCCCTTGAGTGTGTCCGCTGCGGTCATTGCGAAAGTGGCCGGGGCTGTGCCCGGGGCATCGCAACTACGGACCACGAACTGGGCATCATGATTACCGAAGATTGGGCAACCCAGCGAATCGTCAACATGTATATTGCCTGGCGAAAACAGTGGTGTGAAATTTTAAGGCAATACGGCATGCGGAATATCGGAGAACTTGTGGGCCGCACCGATCTTCTGGTCCACCTCGACTATCTGGATACGCAAGAAAGAGCTAAATATCAACCGGCACCTCAGGCAGAGCTAATAATTTAACATCTCAGAACTCTACGACTTAATAAAAATATAGGATATTTTATGAAGTTTGAACGTTTGCCTTGAATATGGAACAATGAAATGCTGGAAGGTTGGGTTTTAAAAGGATATTATCCATTTTTAGTTTTTATCGTCAACATAAATTTTACCATTAATCCAACATTGCACTATCCCAGAATTCATTATTCCAGCATTCATTATTCCAGCATTCCAATTGTGAGCGAAGAGAACTAAGTTCGATATTTCAATATTTGTTTAATTAACTGATAAAGGTATGAAAAATGTTTCACGGTTTTGACTCAACAATTAAAAACATACTGAAATCTCGGGCTCGCCTGCCTCACGGCGAATTGCCGCTTAAAAAGTCCGCTGAAGAGGGGGGATGCGGTGTAACCGGATTTATTTCATCGATTCCCGTTCGTGGCCGCCATATTTACGAACCTTCGGTTCAGATGCACAATCGCGGCAACGGCAAGGGTGGTGGCATCGCAGCACTGGGACTCTCCGCTGAAGATTTGGGGGTAACTCAGGAAATTTTAGACACTCATTATCTACTTCAAATCGCCCTGCTTGAGCCAAAATCCCGGTCGGATTTGGAAGAATTCGCCATTGCACCGTTTCTGGAAGTCCATAAAGCCGAACGTATCCCCACAGTAGACAATTACCGGGACATAGAAGGATTGACGGTTAAACCTCCGGATGTATGGCGCTATTTTGTCAGGGTAAAACAAGATGTTTTGGATCGCTTCATAGACGAAAATACCTTTCAGGATTTGGATCATAGGAAGGCTGAAGATGAGTTTATCTACCAGAACTCCTTTAGATTAAACCAGAAGTTTTATGCTTCGCTGGGTGAAAAGCAGGCGTTTGTTCTGTCACACGGGCGGAATATTATGATTTTAAAAATCGTCGGCTATGCCGAGCAGGTAACCCAGTATTACTGCCTGGAGGATTTTAAAGCCCATGGATGGATTGCCCATCAGCGTTATCCCACCAAGGGAAGAGTCTGGCATCCCGGCGGCGCACACCCTTTCATCGGCCTGGATGAAGCCCTGGTCCACAACGGCGATTTTGCCAACTATCATGCGGTGAGTGAATACTTAAAACAGCACAAAATCTTTCCGCAATTTTTGACAGACACTGAAGTTTCCGTTCTGTTGCTCGATCTGCTCAACCGAACATTTGAATATCCGATGGAATATATTATCGAAGCCCTGGCTCCCACCTCGGAATACGACTTCGATCTGTTGCCGGCTGAAAAACAGCATATTTATCGCTATCTACAAACCGCCCACATCCATTCTTCTCCGGACGGCCCCTGGTTCTTTATTATCGCGCGCAACAATCCTTACAAAAACTATTTCCAGCTTATCGGCATTACAGATACCTCCATGTTGCGTCCACAGGTGTTCGCCCTCCAGGAAGGAGAAGTTCAGATCGGCTTGATCTGTTCGGAAAAGCAGGCCATTGACGCCACGTTACAGAACCTTGCCGCTGAAGACAGTCGCTTTTGTCCAATAGCGGATAAGTACTGGAATGCCCGGGGCGGCAGTGCAACGGATGGCGGCGCTTTTATTTTTACCGTCAAAGACGCCGGCAAGGGAGATGGATCTAAGGAACTCATCTGTACAAATAAATTCGGTAACGTCGTTAAAACACCTGAAAATCAGAAACATTATAAAAAAATCGTCGAGGTTTCAAAGCCCGTGGTTTCAAACGAAATGACCCGGGCCTTAAAAAAAGGCCTTTCCACGGATGATCTGTCTGATTTTAAAAACTATTATTGTCAGCAGGTAATGAACTGGGATTATGCTGAACTTATCCATTTTTGTGAAACCCTCAAAAAACTGGCCGGCGAAGATGACGGCACTAAATCCAAAACCATAGAGGTTTTGACACACCTTATGGACCGACGCTTTCCCACCGGAGATAAAAAGCGGAGTTCGATACTGCAAATCATTAGAGAAAGCCTGACTTCAGTTTTTGATGTATCACCGGATCTCAATGAAAACACCACCAGCCGGTATCGTTACGTCGATTTTGAAAAACGGGATACGCTCCGGTCTCCCCGGAATGATGAAAGCGTTCTGGTGATAAATACCCGAGATTTTTCCCCCGAAGGTGAGAACTGCGACTCGAGACTTATTTGTAAAGCCTACAGGCTGGGATGGAAACAGTTCATTTGCTATGGATACAAAGGACAGCGCTTTTGCGGATGCGGCTTTTCAAAAGATTCCGACGGTGTCCGTATAGACGTTTATGACAGCTCCGGTGACTACCTGGCTTCGGGTATCGATGGTCTGGAAATATACGTCCACGGAAATGCTCAGGATCAGCTTGGCCAGATCATGAATCGCGGAAAACTCGTCATCTATGGGGATGTGGGCCAAACCCTCATGTACGGGGCCAAAGGCGGAGAAGTGTATGTGCTGGGAAATACCGCCGGCCGGCCTCTGATTAATGCGGTGGGCCGTCCCCGGGTTGTCATAAACGGTACCTGCCTCGATTATCTGGCTGAATCGTTCATGGCCGGCGATCCCCTGACCGGCGGCGGGTTTGTCGTTCTCAACGGCATGGAATTCGATGAAGACGCCACTGTTGTCGACCAGCCGGTCCCCTACCCCGGCTCCAATCTCTTCTCACTGGCTTCAGGCGGCGCCATCTACATAAGGGACCCACACCATAAACTGGTGGATGACCAGTTGAACGGTGGCGAGTTTGTCGATCTTAGCGCAGCCGACTGGGACCTGATTTTATCTTATTTAGAAGAAAACGAAAGACTTTTCGGTATTTCCATCGAAAACGATCTGTTGACAGTCAACGGCCAAAAAATGTATTACACCGACGTTTATCGAAAGGTCCAGGTGGTTGCACTCGATGTTCTGGCCAAAGAATCTGTAGCCGCAGAAGAATGGGGCGAAGACTGGCAGGATAGTTAAAAATGTTCATAACGCGCATAAAAGGGCCGTAAAACCATACCGGCCTTATTCGGCAGCTACGGCGTTAATGCCGAAGATTGGAAAAAACATCAACGTTACAATTAAGGGACTCCATGGATTATTCTGAGAAACCCCGTGAGGCATGTGGGCTGTTCGGTATTTACGGTCATCCCGAAGCCGCAAGGCTGAGCTACTTTGGCATGTATGCGCTTCAACACAGAGGGCAGGAGAGTGCCGGAATCGCTGTTGCCCGGGAAAACAACATTGTGGAGCATAAAGGCATGGGTCTGGTACCTGATGTTTTTGACGTGACCCATCTGGAGCATTTAGAAGGAGAAAGCGCCATAGGGCATGTACGCTATTCAACCACAGGAAGCTCGATCCTCGGCAATGCTCAGCCTTTTGTCGTGCATCACCGCCAAAAAGCATATGCCATAGCCCATAACGGTAATCTTGTAAATGCGCACCATCTGAAAAAGGTAACGGTAATCTTGTAAATGCGCACCATCTGAAAAAGGAGCTCGAAGAAACAGGCTCGATTTTTCAGACAACCATGGATAGCGAAATTTTCCTCCATTATTTTGTCAAAAGCCTGAATTATGGATTCGAAGGTGCGCTTAAAGAGACGGCATCACGGCTAAAGGGTGCCTATTCTTTTGTGATGCTCACCAGCAAAGGAGAGGTTGTCGGCATAAAGGATCCTTATGGTTTTCGGCCGTTATGCCTGGGCAAACTCAACGGCCATTACATTCTGGCTTCGGAAACCTGTGCGCTGGATCTGGTCCAGGCTGAATTTATACGCGAGCTCGATCCGGGTGAAATCGTCATTATCGATGAAGACGGCATCCGGAGCATTAAAACTCCGACACCTCAAAATCGAGCTTTTTGTATCTTTGAATTTATCTATTTTGCGCGACCGGACAGCACCATTTATGGGATGAATGTGTATTTAACCAGAAAGGCCCTTGGGCGGCGCCTCGCTC
The DNA here is from genome assembly GCA_019314155.1 of Deltaproteobacteria bacterium. Lineage (GTDB taxonomy): Bacteria > Desulfobacterota > Desulfobacteria > Desulfobacterales > UBA11574 > JAAXQD01. The sequence goes on along the minus strand of JAFCZV010000257.1, from coordinate 179 downwards.
AGGAGGCACCTGCCGAAGCCGACCTGGTAATGCCCTTTCCCGACTCGGGGACTTACGCTGCTTTAGGCTATTCAGAAGCCTCTGGAATCCCCTTTGAGATGGCCATGATCCGCAATCACTACGTTGGAAGAACATTCATTCAGCCCACCCAGAGCATGCGTGATTTTGGCGTCAGAATC
>JAFCZV010000256.1 GCA_019314155.1 Deltaproteobacteria bacterium | reverse complement strand
GGCAATGAAATTCCTTTGCGATCCGCCGTTACCATAAACCGGGGCCGGGCTTATACCGACATTAATCGTCGAGACGGCCGCCGAATTGTGACGGTTGAAGCCGACGTTCGGCCCAGAAGCAAGGCCGGTCAGGTGCTGGCGTCCCTTAAGTCTGAAACCCTGTCGGCATTGCAAAAGGAATATCCGGGTTTGACCATTGGTTTTGAGGGACGGCAGGCCGACCGGCGGGAAAGCATGCAGAGCCTTACGCGAGGGCTTTTGGCGGCCCTTGTGGTCATTTTTGCCATGCTGGCCATCCCGCTGAACAGCTATGTCCAGCCCCTGATCATTATGGCGGCCATTCCCTTCGGCATGGTGGGGGCTGTAATCGGTCATTTGATTATGGGCTACAGCCTGAGTGTGCTCAGCATGTTCGGCGTGGTGGCCCTGAGCGGGGTGGTGGTCAATGATTCGCTGGTGTTGGTCGATTTTGCCAATCGCAAGGAGCGGATCGGAATGAGTCGGCGCGACGCTGTTCATCAGGCGGGCATTCACCGTTTCAGGCCGGTTATTCTAACCACCTTGACCACTTTCGGCGGCCTATCGCCGATGATTTTTGAAACATCTCGACAGGCTCGGTTTTTGATTCCTATGGCGCTTTCCTTAGGGTATGGTATACTGTTTGCAACGTTGATTACACTGGTTCTGGTACCGTCCTTTTATCTTATTATCGATGATATCCAGCAGTTGATCGGAATGAGATCCGTGCCCGAAGGCGAGGTTTGATTGGAGAAGAACCTGTTTTTTTAATACCGGCACTAAGTTACAATAAATATCCGGTTTATGGATAAAGAGAATAGAAATGTCTAAGCAATATCCAGAATGCCCTTTGTACAATCACGATAACTGTAAAGAGCTTCATAACCGGAAAGTCTGTGCAATTATCCGGAAAGACAAAAAATGTCTTAGGAAATTTCCGAAGTCGAGGAAGAAGGCATAGTTGTAAGCCGAATTTTATAGAATCTGGCTTAAAAAAAGCTTGGTTCTTTCATGGGTGGGATTTGTGAAGAAATGCTCAGGTGTTCCGACTTCTACAACGGCGCCTTCATCCATAAAAATAACTCTATCAGCCACTTCTCTGGCGAATCCCATCTCATGGGAAACAACAACCATTGTCATACCTTCCCGGGCCAAATTTTTCATAACATCGAGAACTTCACCGACCATTTCAGGGTCGAGTGCTGAGGTCGGCTCATCAAAGAGCATCACTTTAGGCTCCATGGCCAGGGCACGGGCGATGGCCACACGCTGCTGCTGTCCACCGGACAACTGATCCGGATAAACATCGGCCTTGTCCAGAATGCCGACTTTTTCCAGAAGCTCCAGGCCTTTCTTCCTGGCCTCTTCTTTGGATTTTTTCCGTACGACCATCGGTGCCAGGGTAACATTTTCAAGGACAGTTTTATGAGGAAACAGGTTGAAGGATTGAAACACCATGCCGACTTCAGCGCGAACCTTGTTTATGTCGGTTTTGGGGTCGAGGACATCGATACCGTCAATAACGATACTCCCCTCATCTGCCACGTTTAGATTGTTCAGGCATCTGATTAAGGTGCTTTTGCCTGACCCGGATGGACCCAGCACCACGACGACCTCTCCTTTATCGACTTTAGCGGTTATATTAACCAGAGCCTTAACATCCGTCGAATGACTTTTGAAGGTTTTGGAAATATTTTTTACAACAATCATACTACAAGTTGCCTCCTTTCAAGATACTGTAATAGCATTGAAAGTGAAAATGTTAAAACAAGATATAACAGTGCACAAACAAACCAGAGTTCAAAAGGTTGCAGGCTGGTTGTAACCACTTCACGGGTTGCCTTTGTCAATTCTCGAATGGCGATTATGCCCAGGAGCGAAGAATCTTTGATGAGGCTGATAAACTGACCGGCCAGGGGCGGCAGAATTCTTCGCAGGGCCTGTGGAAGAATAATATGCTGCATGGACTTAAAGTAGGTCATGCCCAGGGAACGGGCCGCTTCGGTCTGCCCCCGATGAATGGACTGTATGCCGGCCCTTACCATTTCCGCCACGTATGCTCCTGTAAAACAGGCAAGGGCCGCAACGCCGAACCATAGTGGAGGAATCTGGGGAATCCCCTGATTGGCAAGGAGATTATTCAGCAATGTTCCAAGAACAAAATACCAGATAAAAATTTGTACCAGCAGGGGCGATCCGCGAATCATCTCGATATAAGTTATTGCGGACCATTTTAATGCGGGGTTGGATGATATGCGTGCTAGGCCGGTGAACAGACCGATGAATATCCCGAAAATAATGGCGATGATACTAACCTTTAACGTAAGCCACAGACCCTGCATCAGGATGCCCACACGCCACTTTTTATAAGAGGCCAGTGTGTCTCCATAGTATATTTGATCGCCTTCTTCTACCTGTAAAGTGCTTGCCGGGACGACGTATGATTCAGTCCCCTCGAGGCCCTTTACACGGACGACAGCATCTTCTCCTTTTTTTAAGATGCTTTGAATTTCACCATCTATCTCCGATTTGGTTTCAACCTGGTCCTGATAGACAAAGTACTGGGGAATTCGATACCATCGCCATGTATAGTCAATCTGTAGTGCAGAAAAATAAAGGGATAGGACGATAGATATTAGGAGGAGAAAAAAAACGCCGACCCAGACATAATAGTAGTTTCTATCTTTTAGGCGATTTAGAAGTGACCGTGAACCCATCTGTCAACCTCATGTGTCCGTATTTATTGGTTAAGACGAGTCGATTCAATATTAATCAACAGACTCATTTATCCAACGGATTTTTTAGGTGTACTTAAAAACAGGCCGGCAAAATCTGTAGAATAAGGTTCGACCGGCCTGTTTTAGATTCTGTTGTTACCTTTAGGGTCTACTGATAGGGACTACTGAACATTTTTGATCCAGCCGGTACTCTTTATCCACTTATTGTAAATTCGGTCATACCGCCCATCGTTTTTGACCTGTTTTAAAAAGTTGTTCAGCCAGTTCATAAAATCGGGATCACCTTTTTTCACAGCCCATGCAAGGGGCTCAAACGTAAAAGGCTTATCGATAAATACCAGCTTGCCGGCGCCCTGTTGGGCCATAAATACAACACAGTAGGGGAGGTCATACACAAAGGCATCGGCTTTTCCGTTAACCACTTCAAGGGCTGCTTCCGGCTCGGTTTCAAAAGATTTGTAGTTACATTTTGGAATCAGTCTTTTTACGGCCTGTTCTCCGGTGGTGCCGAGCTTTGAAGTTACGATGAATTTGGAATTATTGAGGTCTTTGTAGGATGTTATCTTGCCCTTATGTTTTTTGTTTAACAAGATGGTCTGTCCGATAATAATATACGGATCGGCAAAATTAATCTTAAGGTTTCTTTCCTGGGTTACGGTCATGCCGCTCATGATAATATCGAATTTATTTGTAATGAGAGAAGGAATGATGCCGTCCCATGCCGTATTCACCGGAACGAATTTGACGCCCATGGCCTTGGCCATCTCCTTTGCCATATCGAGGTCAAAGCCGACAAATTTACCTTTTTTGTCCGTCATTTCAAAGGGCATGTACCCGGCTTCAAAACCGACCCGAAGTTCGCCTTTCTTTAAAATCGATTCCAGCGTCGATTTTTTCGTGAGCTCGATATCGGCGCACAATGCAGATGTAGAGACCATAAAAAACGCGACAAAAATTGCAACTATACCAAAAATAAAACCTTTCTTCATAACCTGATCCTCCTTTTGTATGTTTGCCTCCAATTTGGCGGCTGTGATTGTGATGCGTTAATCCATTGTCAATAGGACTTCCCTTCCACTAATACTTCCCTTATTGTCATACGGACATTACAGTCCGGGCATTTGGGGACTTCTTCGGCCGG
>JAFCZV010000255.1 GCA_019314155.1 Deltaproteobacteria bacterium | reverse complement strand
CTCAAAATATAAATTAACCCTATAATGATCAGCAGATATTTCATTTTCAACATCTTTGCATAGTGGTAAGACGTACGATAAAGTATACCACAAAACAGGAAAATTGTCAGGGCATCCTTGAAAACTCACAGGACAAACCTATTTGGAGAATTCACATGGGAAAAGAATATTCTACTCGCTGACGCCACCTATTTTGGATGTTGACTTCCCCTTTGCCAAAATCGAGATACATTTTCCCTGAAAAGAATGGGGTTATTTTACCCGGATTCGTTGCACGGCGATCAGGGAAATCATACTCAGAATTGCCCCGAACACAAAGGGAATGCGGTAATCGATAATCCACAGCAGTCCGCCGACAACCGGAAGCGCTACCGCTGCAATGTGATTGATCGTGAAACCCACTGCCATGCTCGGAGCGATGTCTCTGGGATCTCCCACCTTTTGGAAATAGGTGCGAATTGCAATGGCAAAATTAAAGAAAATATGGTCGAGTATGTAAAGTCCCGCCACCAGTATTTTGGAATCTACGAAGGCATATGCCAGAAAAATGAATATGAGGCTGAAATATTCGCAAGAGAGCACCTTTCTTTCACCGAAACGGATGATAGACCTGCCAATGAGCGGACTGATGAAGTAGCCTATCAGATTGTTGAGCACGAAAAGGATGGTTACCTCTCGAACGGTAAAATGAAATTTTTTCACCAGCAAAAAGACAGCAAATGCGATGAAAATCTGGCGCCTGGCGCCGGCCATAAAGGTGAGGAAATAAAAGAGCCAGTATTTTTTCCGAAAGATCATTTTTTTCCGCTGAGGAATGATGTTTCGGTCAACAGGATTTTGAAAAAAGCTCCAAATACCGACAGCCACGATCATGCCGCCCACCAGCAGATAGATTTGAGTAAAATTCAAAACAGGCGCAATAGCAAAAATAATAAGACCGATCCCGATGTTGGATGCCGAGGCGAAAGCGCGCTGTTTGCCGAATACCCATGGTGATGTCGTTATATCGAAATATTGGAGCGTCAAGGATTGATTGACGGTTTCATAATAATGAAATCCGAAGCTCATGATCAGGGTGGTAAAAATGAGCCCTGCAAAAGAAGGAAAAAAGCCTGTAGCCGCCACGCCGATCCCCAGAATGAGCGTCGACAGCGCTGCCAGGCGATGCTCTTTGATGATCATGATGATAAAAACCGCCAGCAGTGCCAGAAAGCCGGGAATCTCCCTCACCGATTGAATCATCCCCACGTGTTCACCGTCCAGACCGATAACGATGACTGCGAAATTGTCGAATAACGTCCGCCATGCTTGAAGTCCGACTGCAGAGCTGATGGTCAGTACCATGAGATACCGATACATGGGGTTTTGTTTAGCGGTATTAAGTTTTAGATCCTGGGATCCCGGTTTTTTCATAAAAAATCCATTTTATGCGCCTTGGTATCAATTAGGGTTGTACTCAAGATACATCCTCTGTCTCAAAGAATATGATTTCGCTGAGAACAGGAAAATCACGGATCTTAAGGTAAAAAAAAATATTATGCAATACTTTATTCCGGCAAAAAAACTGTTCCCGAAGCGAGACTATCTTCTTTAAATTTTCTATTTTTGCCCGATTATTTTGAGCCGGCCGATGGCCAGTGCCAGAAAATATGCTGAAATTGCCCCAATCAGGATTTCGGAAATACCGAAACTGAGAGCGATTTGTGCGGAAGCGACAGAGGCCAAGACCGAAGCACATCCGTTTGCTGTCCAGGCATATGCTCGTTGAGATGGTAGGTTTAAAAGGTATTGCATGCCAAGAGGAAAGGGGAGGCCCATCAAGAATCCCGGCGGGATCAATAGGAGCAGGCACAGGAGGTAACGAAAAATTGTAGAAAGCCCCTGAATTCGATCTATAATAGGATTAACAGCAAAATACATGAGAATGAGGACCGAAATCAGGGCGGCAATGGCATAGGAGAGGTTTTCGGGACGTATCCGCTGTGACCAATATCCTCCCAATCCTGAAAAGACAAGGATTCCCGCGAGAACGACGGTTAGGCTGATCACCGGGTCACCGAAAACAAATATGTATTCTTTGATAAAAAAGAGTTCCACAAACATAAAGCCGGCACCCACCGAAAGAAAGTAGAGAATATGGGGGAAGTAAGACTTTCGAGTATTTCGGGGGATTGTAAAGAAGGAAAGCATTAAAAGGAGAATAGATATCCCGAATGCTTCCAGAAAGACAACGGTAACGACAAGTTCGCCGGACATGAACAGTGAATAGAATCTGCTTCCGGTCATTTTGTAGAGCGCTTTCAATCTTGTCCACTTTAAAAACCGGTAAGGGAAGGGGCGGTTGTCTGTTTGAGGGGAGACGTCGAGGGGGTAGGTTCCAAAGTATATCTTTTCTGTTCCGGACCGGTAAGCATTTGCAAGTCGGTTGATTTCAAGAAAGTGATGTGGTGTATCAAAAATGTTAAAACGGTTCACCATGTTCCGGGAAATCCCAGGCATATAAACAATATCGAAATTCATGCGTTGTGCAAAGTCTTGGAGTATGGCCGTATCGTCGATCGGTTGTTTCGATACGATGAGGGTAAAGTGGCTCCAGTTGCGAAGGACGGCAATGTGCTGTTCAGGATTTTCGGTGCCAAGGGATCTAAGGCTTTCAAATACCCCGGCCCAGAGGCGGATTGAGTCGGACGGCGGGAGAAGGAGTTTGCGCGAAATAATGATGATGCCTTTTTCCGCGAGGTGGCTGAAATATTCTGATAACGAATCGGTGGTAAAAAGATAATCCTGGGCCAGGGCAGCTGCGCCGGGAAGAGAGGTTCCCCAGTTTTCGATGTGTATGATGTCGTATCGCTGGTGAGAACGGGCTAAAAATGCCCTTGGATTTTCATTAACAACCGGAATGTTGTAGTGGCGGCGGATCCTATGAGCGATTTGGGGTTGTTGTTCGACAATTATGATTTTACCGATGCCGGATGCCTTGGCGCACGGGATGCTCGATCCGCCGCCTTGCTGGATCAAAAGGATATTCTCCGGCGCCGGGTTCAGGAGGTACCCGGAATAGTAAAGCGTGAATCTGCAGACGCTTTCGTTTGAATCAGGTTGAGGGTCATAAAGGAAGACGGGGCTGTCTCCGTCTCTATACGTCACCATTTGATCTGGGAGCGCTCCTGTAAATTTAAGGCTCAAGCCGGGTGCGAATCGTATGTAAGGACTTTTAACGCTGTCGAATCTACCCCTTATACCTGTGACGGTTTCGACAACCCGGGTTCGAGGAAATTGAAGTGTCTGGCTGAGTGCCTTGTATGGCGATGGGTTTACGCGAAGCAGGGTATCACCCTTTGTTATGACGAGTACGACTGCAGCCAAAACAATTCCCAAACTGCACAACTGAAGGGTCAATGGTTTTAAAGGGAAGATGTTTTTTGATGACGCATCCTTTTCAATAGGATTTGATGGTCCGAAAATTACCGCTGACAACGGAATGAGTGTTGTGAAGATAATGAGGTTTCCTTCATCGATAAACGGCAGGAGAAGTGCCGGGATAACAGCACCGCATGCTGAACCGATCATGCTGGCAAAGTAAATCGATCCGGTTTTTTCTGGTAAAGACGCAAAAGCGAGAGATACCATAAGACCGGTGCAAAAAAAGGGAAGTGCCAGAAAAAGATACACTGTCAAAAGGTAAAGGGCCTGTATCGGTTCCAGTGGAAGCCGGAAGTAATCGAGGGGAATTCGATTCAAAATGATAAATGCTGTGATGGCGGTGATGGTATAAAGAACAGTAAATATTTTCACCGACCCGGTTGAGGAAAGTTTTTTTTCCCAGCCGTTTATCCGCGTATCTATAATGTTTAGGAAGGTGCCGCCTGCGGCAAATCCAAAGAGTGTTATACTGATGACCATGAAAGATAGATG
>JAFCZV010000602.1 GCA_019314155.1 Deltaproteobacteria bacterium | reverse complement strand
AGCAAAAATATTTCAAAACGGTCGATCGCAAGCGGTTAGATTACCAAAAGCGTTTCGTTTTAAAGGAAATGAAGTGAAAATCAGCAAAAAGGGGGACATGGTAATCCTTGAACCTCTTGAAAGAAGCAAGTGGCCAGAGGGTTTCTGGGATGCCTTCCCTATGGATCATGATTTCAAAATACCTGATGCATTGCCATCAAAAAACTTTAGTTTCAGTTATTGGATGCGTGGCGATAAGAGAGTAATTGGCCGGATTAAAAAACACGCTCCATCAGATTTATCCCTGTCAACCATTACCTTGGCTGAAATATTGTACGGAATAGAGAAATCTCCGATAAAAAAGAAAGAAAGGCGTTTGAAAATAAAAAAGATATCGTCGTTACTGGGTATGTATTCGTTTGATGAGGCAGCGGCATGCTGTTATACGGGCACAACTTGAAAGAGAAGGTATGGTGATCAGTGAAAGAGATACACAGATCGCATCTATTGCCATGGCAAACAAGCTAACAGTTGTTACTCATAATATAAAAGAATTTGGTCGGATTGGCAAATTGAAAGTCGAAGATTGGGCAACTGAATAAAAAAGACTATGGACCGCGTTTTCATTTTCATTGACACATTCCGCATATCAAAGAGTACCTTGATGCTAAATACAGAATAAACAGGGTGAGTTATGCTTATCAATATCAGGATAGAACTGGTCGACTGATTTTCAGGTACGATAATGCCGCACAGACCTGTATTAGATTTCAATGAGCATAAACATTCAAGCGATGGAACAATCAATGAAGCTGCGTTACCAGATATATTTGATTTTGTTGATGAAGTTATAAGTCATTTGTAAGATACCATATTTTATGGGTAATCAAGACCGTCAGGACTTTAGAAAATATCAACCCAAATTAAGAGCAAAACGCATGAAATCATATGTGTCCCCTTTGTTTATACGAGCAAAAGGTCTCTTAGGAACAAAAATAAATTTACCCCTATATCTTTAATGAGCGCCTCTCAGTAGGCTTGATGTTAATTCACAATTCAAGCTTTGACACCCTTTACAAAAGTGTGAAGAATGAAGTCGCGGTAGGAATGCCGGTTCCCCGGCACCCCCCGCACAGATCCCAAGCATGCGGAACTACCGCACTGGGCTCCTGCCTTAGGTCAGACGCAGAAACGTTGATTCGGGTAAGGGTGCAGCACCCGCGCAGTGGGAATCCACTTCATCATCTGTCTTTGCATTCGTTCCCAGATAAGGTTTCTACCTTTCTGGCTCCGTCTGCGCAAGGCGCGCAGCCAGGCATGGCCGATTTGTGTTCGGAAGGTATCCAAGGCTTCTCGGTTCCCAGGAACTGCGTAATAATTGAGACCTCTTTGATTTTACTTCGAAGTCGTTTGCCGATGGTCTTGCGTAGAAGTTTGAATTTGCCATCCTTTCGGCGCGTTGAACAGATGTGGGTAAATCCGAGAAAGTCGAAGGTTTCCGGTTTCCCTTCTCCACGGCTCTTGCGGTTTTCGGCGGCAAAGCGACCGAATTCGATCAGCCGAGTTTTATCGTCGTGAAGTTCCAAGCCGAATTTGTCCATTCGTTTCCGCAGTTCTGCCTGGAAACGCACGGCATCCGACTGGTATTGGAACCCCAAGACAAAGTCATCGGCATAACGCACGATGTACACTTCGCCTCGCGCATGGTGGTCACGCCACCTATTCACCCAGAGGTCCAAGGCATAGTGCAGATAAATATTGGCCAGTAGAGGCGATATCACAGCACCTTGTGGCGTCCCCACCACGGTCTTGGACCACTTACCATCTTCCGAGACTCCGGCACGCAAAAATTTGCGGATCAGTCGGAGGACTCGTTTGTCGGCGACACGGTGTTCCACAAACTTCATCAGCCACTCATGATCAAGGCTGTCGTAGAAGCCACGGATATCCGCGTCCAGAACCCAGCTTACCTTTCGCTGCGTGATCGCGACGTAGATCGCATCAAGGGCATTATGTTGGCTTCGGCCAGGTCTTGATCCGTAACTGAAGCCAAGAAAGTCCTCTTCGTAAATTGACTGGAGGACATCAACCAATGCTTGTTGAACAATCTTGTCTTCCAAAGCGGCTATGCCAATGGGGCGCTGTCGCCCGTCGGATTTGGGTATCCAGGTCCTTTTGCTCGCTCTGGCCCGATACCGTCCGCTATGAATTTGATCATGGAGCGTAATGAGGCGTTCATCTAAGCCCTCGCCATACTTCTGCCACGTCACTCCGTCGACTCCCGCGGCCGCCTTTGGGTCTGTTCAGTCCGATCGACGCTGCTTCCAGCCCCTGTGTGCCGGTCACGGCCGTCTGAACACAGTTCCCCTCGGCCGGAGGCCTTTTCTCCACAAACTCCGCCGGTGGTTGGTCATGCCGTTGGCGTGATTGTTCACCTTTGTTCGTTCGCTTCATCGATAATATTCCTCCGTCCGACTTCCCAGGCGCGTACATGTCGGGCGTTCGGCCTTTGGCCTTCTCCGACCGGGCCGACTGTGGATAGCAGCCGGTCACCCCTGGGATCTCCCGGTTTCCGTACAAAGAGTTTGCATACATGCTCCGGTTCTCTGACTCCGCGGGTCCGGTGCGCCACTCGCGCTGGCGCGACGTACCGTATTGCCTTCCCCACCAAGTCACAAGGTCGGCAACCCGAAATAGGTGATTTCGGAGCTCAATAGCCAGGCCTGCATGCCCCCTGTCAACGCTTCGCCGCCCCCTTACGGGAAAGCCGACGCATGACTCGGGGCCACGGCTGGTCGCTAACCATTACCATGCGGGGGACTTTCACCCCCTACTCTTTGCCGGCTTTTACCGGCGCTTTCGACCTGACCCCTATGTCTTTACAATTGATCTATCCAGCAACACGCATCCAGTATTTTGTAACCGGCAGCAAGCAACTAAAAAGTAAATGTCAATATTTCACCATCGTACCGGAGTTCAGTCCCGGAATTCAGAATGAAGATTTATCTCGTGAAATTCACGAAGTGACGGCAAGGCCGATTTCACATGGCCTGACCCCGTTGTTTTTCGTCTTCCTATCGGTAATGAAGTGACATATTAAAAGAAATGTGTTATATATGGTGAGCTAATTCGCAAAAAACTGTAGGTGGGAGGATGATATGGAACAAATAGAGATAACGGATGAGGCATTGCCGATATTAAAATCTGGTATGGCTTTAAAAGAGAAGCTACTGACCATCAAGGCAGAAAGTTATCTTAAGCGCCTCAAGAGCTATGAAAAGAAGCACAAGATGAAAAGTTCAGAATTTTTTGAAGCGTTCACGGCCGGAAAACTTGGCGACGATGCCGAATGGTTCGAGTGGATCTGTGTATATGAAGCCTACGGCAAAATAATTGAGCAAAAAA